>JABDJZ010000117.1 GCA_013003255.1 Rhodothermales bacterium | reverse complement strand
GAGTCTGGCGACACTCACGCGCTGGCCGGACGGCGTTACCGACCCGGCACCCAAGCTCCACGAAGACGGAACCGTCCTGACCATTTCGGGCGCCGGCGCCGACTGGAAGTTGATGCCCGAGAGAGTTCTGCACCGTGGCACCATCCCGGACAGGACGCGCTTCAGCCGGGGCGTTGATCGGCTGGTGACGCGCCTGGTGGCAGGCCCCATGCACGAGACCCGCCTCCTCTCGCGCATTGTTGATCCGGAGGGTATCGCCGGAGGCTGGGCGCTTCATGAAACGGTGCATTTCGGGCGCGAGGGTTGAGCATGAGACTGCACCTCGACAATCACCACAGACACCTGACCTGGCAGGGCCTTCAGGACGCGGCTCGCAAGGTGGCCATCGTTGTGGTGTACGTCAGCGTCTTTTGCCTGCTCTTTCCGGTACTTCTGATTGAGACAGGGCTCCGCATGGATGTGCTTTGGCCGGTCAGAATCAGCGTGGCCGCACACATCGGCGGGTTCGTGATGCTCACGGGTCTGGGACTCGTGATCTGGTCCATGCTACTACTCGCACTCCAGGGCCGCGGCCTGCCCATCTCCCATCTTCCCCCCGCCCGACTGGTACGGAGCGGACCGTATCACCTGTTTCGACATCCCATTTACGTGGGCTTTACGATTGTGGTATTGGGCCTTGGGCTGACGCTGTCTTCGTTCTGGGTCCTCTTTCTCTCGGTCCCGCTCCTGGTGGCGCTATGGCTTGCCTACGTGCTCTTTCTCGAAGAGCCGTTGCTTCGAAGGCGCTTCGGAGCCACCTATCGAACCTATGCCTCTCGGCGCCCGCTGATTGTCCCGATGCCGGGCATGCTTCGGCGAGGCTTGAGGAGACTGTGGACGCGGGCGCAGCCACACATCAACAGGCTGGCGAACCACACGGTAGCACTGCGTCGCGGTAGCCTTATTCTGGTGACATACGGCGTGCTGTGCGCAACCGGAGCACTTCTCTACGCCGTCTCTACGGCGACCCTCCTTTCGGGGCACGGCGTGGCACCTCTGGCATCCGGTTGGTTTGTCTTCTGGCTCGCCGTAGCCACGGTCACCTTCTCCTGGCTGTTCTGGTGGATCGGCAACTTCAGGGATATCCGGGACGAACCCTACCACGGGCTCGGTCGAAACGGCTTCATCTCCTATGGAGGATTGCTCGGCGGCATCGGCGTGGCGCTGCTCTTCTCGCGAAGCGTCGCAATGCACCCGCTCACCGTGCTGGATGTGATGATGCAGGGACTCTTCCTGGCGTACCTCGTCGGGCGAATCGGGTGTCTGACCTACGGGTGCTGCTTCGGCGCCGAGACCCACGGCGAATGTTACATCGCCTACACGAATCCGGAGGCGAAGGCCAACCGGCTGGGCGCCAGGCCCGGTGTCCATCGGCACCCGGTTCAGCTGTATTCCGCGGCGCACGGGATTCTCATGGTCCTGGTGGCAAACGCGGTAGCCGCCGGGCCGGTCCCTGCCGGAACGGTCACAGCCATAAGTCTGGTATTTCTGGGTATCGGTCGGACGTTTACGGAGAGCTTCAGGGACCGCCCTCGACCGCTTTGGGGACTCTTCACGTACGGGCATGCGGGGGCCTGGGCCCTGGTGGCCGCAGGATGGCTTCTCCTGTTTCAGATTGATCCCGCGTCGACGGCGGCTGGCCCACACACGTGGACGTTCGGAGACTTCCGGACGGCGCTGGCCGCCTGGCCAGGCATCTTGGCCGGCACGCTGGTGGCGCTGGCAGCCTTCGGCACCCATCGAAACCGGTTGGGGACCTGGTTCGGATGATGAGACCGGAGGACCATATGATTCCCGGTGGGGCGAACGCGGATATCCGCCCGTTGACCCATGGCGAAGGCGGACTCGCCTGGGAGGGCGTGGCATTCGATACCCTGGCCGAGGAATTCGGCTCTCCCCTGTACGTGACCAGTTTTCCTGCTCTCCGGGCAACCACGGATTCGCTGCGTTCCGCGCTCGCTTGCTCGGGTCTCGAAGGCCGACTGGCCTTCGCAGTCAAGGCCAACCCGGTCCCCGGAATTCTCGGCGCGCTGGTTGGCCAGGACGTCGGGTTGGTGGTCATGTCCGGCCATGAGTTGCACCTGGCCCTGGCCGTCGGCGTTCACCGTGCAAACATCATCGTTCATGGCCTTTCGCGCCATCGTGACCTGGCAGAAACGGCCGTCTTTGCCCATGCCGGGCTCATCGTGGCCGAGTGTCTCGAGGACCTTGCTCTATTGGAGCGAACGGCCTCCCGCGCCCGGCTTCCGGTAGAAGTTGCCTTACGCGTAAGCCCCGGACTGAAACGAAGCCGGTTCTTCAAGGTGGGTGGACCGGGGCCGGCCGGGTTTCGGCCCGATTCGGAGGACCTTGAAACCGGTCTGCTGATGCTGTCGAGGTCCCCGTACCTCCGCCTTAACGCGCTCAGTTTCCACGTGGGCACCGGTCTCAGCGAAGCCTCGCTGTATCGCCGGGCCCTCTTGGCTAGCCGATCTGTTTGGCGAGAGTCGCTGGCGCAAGGACTGCGGCCGGCAGTGCTTGACATCGGCGGGGGATTCGGGTTAAGCCATGTTCGTACGCATACGCCCGGGCAACTCCTGGCCAGCCTGCTTCTTCAGCGAGGCCGTGCACCTCGACCGGGCCCAACCGCTACGTCTCTGATGCATCAGGCCGGCCTCGCGGTCAAGGAGGTCTTTGCGCCTTTGGGCGAAGACGGTCCGCGGATGATCGTCGCAGAACCTGGCCGTGCGCTGGTAGGGCCGTGCCAACATCTGGTCGTGACCGTCCAAAGCCTGGGCATCAGGAACGGACGCCGCTACGCCATTTGCGACGGGGGCGCGATGAGTCTGTCGCCGCTCCTGCTGGGCGAGCGGCATCGCATAGAGCCCATCAGTGGGTCCGGAGCCCGCACCGCTTTGTACGACCTGGTGGGTAACACCCCGGCCCCGCTTGACCTCATTGCATCCGGCGTGCGACTTCCTGTACTGCACCCGGGTGACAGACTCCTTATCCGGGACGTGGGGGCGTACTTCTCCTGCCTGGGTACCAACTTCTCCGGCCCCCGACCCGGAATCGTTGGGTTGGATGGCGAGAGGGCTTTTGAGTTGCGACCCGCCGAGACGTTCGACCACATTTTCGGCCATGATACCTGGACCAGCCGGACCCAGTTGGTGCCATGACGGCCCCAACACTCACACCCTCCATCGACCAGTCAATCCGCAGGCTGGCCGCCTCGCACCACGAATGGCGGGCACAGTCCCCGAGGCAGCGAAGCGCTCGTGTCGCCTCACTGAGGCGTGCTGTTTGCACAGCCCAGACGGAGATCGCGGCATCCATTGCCGATGACACCGGGAAGTCCGCCCGCGAAGCGCTGATGCAGGAAGTGACGGCCGTTCTGGATGCCTCCAGGCACATGGAGCGGCACTATCCGCGCTGGCTGAGGCCCCGGCGGTTCCGTCACCTTCGGCCCGGCTTCTGGCTGAAGTCCAATGAGGTTCAGTTCGATGGTCTTGGAATCGTCGCGATCATCGGCCCCGGAAATTTTCCCTTCTCGCTGGTGCTGATGCAATCCATCGCGGCGCTGCTCTGCGGTAACAGCGTTGTCATCAAGCCGTCCGAACGGGCTCCCAGAACAGCTGCGATTGTCGGGGAGCTCCTTGAGAACGCCGGTCTCTCACCGGGCAGGGTCCGTGTTATCCGAGGTGGACCCGAGACCGCCCTGCAGCTGGCCCGGCACCCGGGCGTGGCCAAGGTCCTGTTCACCGGAGGAACCGAGGCTGGCCGGCAGATCGCACGCGAGTGCGGTAAATCCATGAAGCCCTGCGTCCTGGAACTTGGTGGCAACGCGGCTGCCATCGTCTGTCGGGATGCCAATGTGAGACTGGCTGCACGCGGCATCCACTGGAGCGCCACCTACGCCCGGGGTGAAAGCTGTGTCGGGACGCGCCGTGTCTTCGTACACCGGGATGTCGCCGGCGCATTCAGCCGGGCGCTGGAGCAGGAGGCCGGCGCCTCAGTTCTCGACACGATTGCCATCGAGCAGGTAGTCCACGAACTGGAGGCGGTCCAGGAGATCAACGCGGGGCCTCATGGCCTCAGCGCCTCAATCTGGTCACGTGGAATGCGGCAGGCGCGTCGACTGGCTTCCGACTTGCAGGCAGGGATTGTCTGGATCAACGATGTCGCCGCCGGGATGCCGCAAATGCCATGGGGCGGAACCCGAGGCAGCGGATGGGGCCGCCTGTACGCCCGGGCAGCACTACCCGAATTGACCCATCTTCGCTGCGTCAGTGCCGAGCGCCGTTTCACGGCCGCGCCCAAGTTCTGGTGGTATCCGTATACCGAGAGCAAGGAGCGACTTGTCCGAATCGTGAACCGCGTGTTCTACGGAGGCCGGCCACGCTGAAGTCGCCATTCCCGATTGCCCCGGGAAACACGACCTTCAGGAACCGCGCCCCAGCCTCGACTAACCATGCCTCACTCGATTCAACGACCCCGAACCACTACCAGGCTGTCGGCCGCATTCCTTTGCTCGGTGGCGCTTCTGGCGTCCTGTTCGGATTCGTCTCAGGATGCCACCCCGGAATTCGTCCCGCATTGGGCCAAGAGCGCCATCTGGTATCAGGTCTTTCCTGAGCGATTCCGGAATGGGGACCCCACCAATGATCCGAGGGTCGAGGACCTCATCGGCGCCGACCCCCAGGAGCCTCCAGTGGAATGGCAGATCCATCCCTGGGGCAGTGACTGGTACGAACTGCAACCCTACGAAAGAGCCAATGGCGAACCGGAACTGTGGAAGCATCTCCTGCGCCGGCGATACGGGGGCGACCTCCAGGGACTCATCGACCATCTGCCGTATCTGGACTCACTCGGCATCAATGCTCTCTACCTGAACCCGGTGTTCGAAGCTCCGTCGCTTCACAAGTACGACGGGAAGACCTACCACCACATCGACCCGAATTTCGGACCGGATCCTGACGGCGACCGGGCCTTGATGGAGACCGAGGACCCGCTGGATCCGACCACCTGGGTCTGGACTTCGGCTGACCTGCTCGCGCTTGAGCTCATTGAACAGGTACACGCCCGCGGGATGCGAATCATCTTCGACGGCGTGTTCAATCACATGGGCATTGAGAGCTTCGCGTTCAAGGATGTGGTGGTCAACCAGGAAGACTCTCCCTATGCCGACTGGTTCATAGTCCACGCCTGGGATGACCCCGACGCCGGCACATCCTTTGACTACGAAGGCTGGGTGGGCG
>JABDJZ010000115.1 GCA_013003255.1 Rhodothermales bacterium | reverse complement strand
GGCAGGGGCAGTACCGCGCCCAGCTGGAGCAATTCTACTACGACCCGGAGCGCTACGACAGCTATCTGGAGCAGTTGGGAATTACCTACCCGACGGTGCGCCCGAAGCAGTAGCCAACTACTGACGCGCCCGCCACGCAGCAATGATCTCTGCCTCGCGCGCCATCAGGCTCCGTTCGCCAGAGACCATTGTGGTGCGCCGTTCCTCGGTTACCGCATCCGAATACCACCATTCCAATGTGTCTCCGACGGTTTTGGCGAGCGGGCGATACGTCAGCCCTCTTGCCAGCGCCCGGTCAAAATTGATCCGGGCCGAGCCGATCTCATTTCCGGTTGGCATGATCCAGGGGACGGCGTAGGGCACTCCGTGTTCGATCAGAAAGTCGTAGTCAGGGATGGAGACCCAGTTCACCGCCGCTGACGTGACCGCGTGCACGCCGTGTACGAACGCGTGCATGCCGAGACGCGACTCCGGACCCACGCAGTTGAACGTGCCGGACACCTCGTTCTCAAGGAGCCGGATCATGAACTCTGTCAGATCCCGGACATCGATGTACTGGACCGGGTCATCCGGCTTGCCCGGGACCAGAACCTCACCACCGCGCTGGATGCGGACGGGCCAGTACTCAAAGCGGTTCGACCGGTCGCCCGGGCCCACGATATACGTGGGGCGAACAACCACCGTTCGGTCCGCTCCGAACTCCGCCCGCGCGGCCCGCTCCGACAGGACCTTCATCACCCCGTAGGCCGAAGATCCGTCATCGTCCTCCAGGACTGTGGTCAGCACCTCGGTGTCTTCGCTTATGTCATCTCCGAAATAGGGGTAGTAGACCCCGGTCGATGAGGTATACATGTAGCGGCCCACGCGTCCCTTCAGGAGGGCAGCAGACGCCGCCGTCCAGGCTTCATTACGCCCGGAGTTGTCAATGACAGCGTCCCAGGTCCCCGTCTCCAGGGCGGACAGATCCGACGCTCTGTCGCCGACCAGCTTCTCGACGCGGTCAAATTCGCTGGCGAACATGGTGGGCTGCGTGCGTCCTCGCGTGAAGGTGGTGACATGATGTCCCCGGGACCGGGCAAACCGCACGAGATGAGGGCCAAGGAACCCCGTTCCTCCCAGAATCAGGATGCGAAGCGGGTGGGCAGACGGGCTGAGCCCCAGCGTAACGGCTCCGGAAGCGAGGGCGGTAGTGGCCAGAAACTGGCGGCGCGAGAGGTCCATGGCAGCATTTCGGGACAGATTGAACACAATATCTGGCTTTCCGCACCTCTTCGTACCGGCTATTTTTCCTTTCCCCAATCCGTCGTGTCGGTATGCGCCCTTTCCCAGCCCTCGTGCTTCTCCTGGTTCTCGTCGCTGCCGTCCCGGACAGCCTTCTGAAGGACCTCTACGAGAGTGGACAGTCCTATGCGGCGTTCCTTGAGGATGCTGAACGTCGCAAGGCCATGTGGGAGGCCAACACCGAGAAGGCCGGCGTCCCGGAGGACCTCCTTGAACGAGCGGCCGCAGTGGGCGGGACGTGGCACCTGCTAGTCATCGCGGTGGATGGCTGTAGTGATTCTGCCAACGTCATTCCATACCTGGCCGCCTTGACGGATGCCGTGGATGGGCTGGAGATGCGCATCGTCGACTCGACCCAGGGGCGCGCGTTGATGAATGCCCACCGAACCCCGGATGGCCGCGCCGCCACGCCTACCGTGCTGCTGCTGGATTCTGCGTTCAACAACGCGGGCGCATTCATAGAGCGTCCCGCCCCCCTTCAGGAGTGGGCCATGACGTCGAGGGAGGAGCTGGGTGATGCTGAGTACCTGACCCAGAAACTCGCCTGGTACGATGAGGACATGGGCCGAACCACCCTCGTGGAAATGATCGAGATTCTCGAGACGGCGAGCGCGGAGCGCTAGGTGCTGGCCCTATTCAAGCGGCTGGTTCCCGTAGAGGATGAGGAGGTCAGATCGCTCCTCTGGGCAACGCTGTACGGCTTTCTCATTTTCCTGGCCTACTACATCCTCCGGCCGGTTCGGGACGAAATCTCCTCCGCCGATCGCGGAAATCTCCAGCTCATCTGGACGGCGGTCTTCTTTGTCATGCTGGGGGCCGTGGCGGCCTATTCCTGGTTGACCACCCGGTATGCCCGTGGTCGCTTCGTACCGATTACGAATCGGTTCTTCCTGCTGAACCTGATCGGGTTTTACCTGGCGCTGGTGTTTCTCCCGGAGGAAACCAGGCCCTGGATTGACCGCGTCTTCTACGTTTGGGCCAGCGTATTCGCTCTGTTCGCGGTGACGGTGTTCTGGGGGTTCTTTGCGGACCTGTTCCGAAACGAGCAGGCCAAGCGTCTTTTCCCGTTCATCGCGTTCGGTGCCTCGGCCGGAGCCCTTTTGGGATCCGCAGCCTCCGCGTTTCTGGCGGAGTCGCTACCTCCCTTCGCACTGTTGCTGGCAGCCTGCGTGCCTCTGGAACTGGCCACCTGGTGCGTGCACATTCTCAATCGGGACAACGCGGGCCGGCCAGATACCGGCGATCGCGATCGGCCATTGGGGGGGAACGCGCTGAGCGGAATGAAGGCGGTCATGGGTTCGCCCTATCTCCAGGGCATCATGATGTTCATCGCACTGATGACCTTCGCCTCAACGGTTCTCTACTTCGTCCAGGCGGACCTGATTGCGGACGCGTTTGCGGAGGATCGGGCGGCCAGGACGGCGTTCTATGCCCAGATTGATCTGGCGGTCAACGCGATAACCATCCTGCTGCAACTCTTCGTGACCGCCCGCATCATCAAGTGGGTGGGCTTGACGGCCTGTCTGGTATTCCTGCCCGCGGTCACCGCCCTCGGCTTTCTGGGTCTGGGGGTATTTCCCCTCCTGGCCGTACTCGTGGTCATGCAGGTGCTCTACCGCGCCGGTCGCTACGGGATGACCAAGCCTGCCCGCGAAGTCCTCTTTACCGTGGTCAGCCGGGAGGAAAAGTACCAGACCAAGTCCTTTCTGGATGCGGCCGTGTATCGCGGCGGCGACCTGGTGAGTGGTTGGATCTACTACGGCCTCGCTGCCGCCGGTCTGTCCATCGGGGCGATCGCGGTGGTTGCCGCGCCGGTCGCGGCTGTGTGGGGCCTGGTGGCGCTTCGATTGGGTCGCGCGCATGAGACCCTGTCGACGAACGGGTAAGTCCGGCTTTTTGGGGCGGATCGCCGTCCACCCCTCGGACGCCCCGGTGCCCGGCCCGCGCCCTCGCCGCACGCCGCTTTGGCGCGCGGCCTACATGGACTCGACTGTCACCCGCGCACCCTTGAAGGCCGGCGTCCGGCTCTGAGGATCCACTTCCCTGGACAGCAGGCGATTGGCTTCCGGGAAGTACATGGCCGCGTTGCCGGCCCGAATCCGGTCGAAGGCAACGGTCTCGATGGACGGCATCACCCCTCCGGGTCCGCGTACCATCACCCGGTCACCCTGAGCCAATCCGAGCCCTGCAAGATCGTCGGGATGCATGAGGATGACATCCCGCGCCACAACCCCGCGGTAGAGGTCCTCTTCCTCATAGACAACCGTGTTGAACTGACCCTCGCTCCGGATGGTCATGAGGCGTAGCCCGCCCCCGCTCTCAGCGGGGGAGATATCGTG
>JABDJZ010000093.1 GCA_013003255.1 Rhodothermales bacterium | reverse complement strand
GCGCTGACCGGCGACATGAGTCCGGTGGTGAGCAGGGCGAGGGCGATGCGGATCAGGATCGGCCCAACGGAGGGGCCGGTACACTGATTATTCGCATCCATCGGTTGGTCGGCCAGGCCGGAGGATCCCGGATCAGGATTGGTATTCCGGACGGCGCCCACGACAGTGACCGGAGGCAGGTGTTCGGGTGGCGTGCTGGCAAATCGACGCATCGGCCTCAATGGCGTGTATTTGGGAGCAATATCGGCACTGCGCTGCGGGCCATCGGAGGAATCGGGTCGCCCGTCTCGGAAGCGCTTTCGAAGGGTTCTGCAGATCAATCGAATTATGCGTTAACGGGTTCGATTCGGCCTATTAGCGGCCTAATTTCGATGATCTGAGGGTACTTCTGCCTTCTCGCCCACGGCACATCTCAACTGGTGCCACAAAGCGGCCCAGCCGACTCCGTCGGAAGCCACCGGGCAATTCGATTCATCTGACATACTCCTTCCAAAGTATCCATGGATGCTGCACAGATCACTTATCTCGTCCCCTTTGCCGGCCTGCTCGCGCTGGCGTATGCCTTCACGCGTGCCCAGTGGGTCGGGAAACAGGATGTCGGCACCGACGCCATGGCCGAGATCTCGCAGGCCATCGCTGATGGTGCCCGCGCCTTCCTGCGCCAGGAATACCGCGTCCTGCTCATCTTCGTGGTCGTCGTGGCCGCGCTGCTTGCGTTTGCAAACGCTGGCCAGGAAGGCTCTTCCTGGATGATCGCCATTTCCTTCGTGGTCGGAGCCTTCTGTTCCGCGCTTGCCGGATTCATCGGCATGACCGTGGCGACCAAGGCAAACGTCCGCACTACGCAGGCCGCTCAGACGGGTCTCGGCCCTGCGCTGAATGTCGCATTCTCCGGTGGCCTCGTTATGGGCCTCTCGGTCGTCGGTCTTGGCGTTCTCGGACTCGGTACGCTGTTCATCGCCTACGATACGGCCACTGCCTGGGACATCACGAAGATCATCGCAGTCATCTCCGGCTTCTCGCTGGGTGCCTCCTCAATCGCCCTCTTCGCCCGTGTTGGCGGCGGTATCTACACCAAGGCGGCCGATGTGGGCGCTGACCTGGCCGGAAAGGTGTACGAAGGCATCCCAGAGGATGACCCGCGCAACCCGGCTACCATCGCGGACAACGTCGGCGACAACGTGGGCGATGTGGCCGGCATGGGCGCTGACCTCTTCGAGTCCTACGTGGGATCGATCATCGGTACGATGGTCCTCGGTACTGCCTTCCTGGATGTCATGGCTGGCTCGGCCTACGGCGAACTCTCCGCTATCCTTCTGCCGCTCGCCCTGGCCGGCGTCGGCATCCTGGTCTCCATCGCCGGTTCCTTCTTCGTGAAGGTCAAGGAAGGGGGCAACCCGCAGCACGCTCTCAACATCGGTGAGTTTGGCGCAGCCGGCCTTATGGCTGTGCTCTCCTACTTCATCATCACCGCGATGCTTCCGGAGACCTGGAGCGCGGCGACCATGACCGGCGCGATGTTCGAATACACGAGCCTCGGCGTCTTCTGGGCCGTAGTCATCGGCCTGGTTGCCGGTACGGCCATCGGGCTCATCACCGAGTACTACACCGCCACAGGCAAGGGCCCTGTCAACAGCATCGCCCGGCAGAGTGTCACCGGTTCAGCCACGAACATCATCTCCGGCCTCGGTGTCGGGATGTACTCGACCGGTCTGCCAGCCATCGTTCTCGCGCTGGCCATCATCGGTGCTCACGAGTTCGCCGGACTCTACGGCATTGCCATCGCGGCCGTCGGCATGCTCTCCGTGACCGGCATCCAGCTGGCCGTTGACGCCTACGGCCCGATCTCGGACAACGCCGGTGGAATCGCCGAAATGGCAGAGCTGCCCCCGGAAGTGCGCGAGCGCACCGACAAGCTCGATGCAGTCGGTAACACGACCGCCGCTATCGGTAAGGGCTTCGCCATCGGATCTGCCGCGCTTACTGCGCTGGGCCTCTTTGCCGCGTTCATGCAGCAGGCTGGCGTGCCCAACATTGACGTTGCCAATCCCAAGATCCTTGCCGGTCTTCTCCTCGGCGCCATGCTTCCCTACGTCTTCAGCGCCATGGCCATGAACGCCGTGGGACGGGCTGCCGCGGACATGATCAAGGAAGTTGGGCGTCAGTTTGCCGAGATTCCTGGACTGCGCGAGGGTACGGCCAAGGCCGACTCAACCCGTTGTGTTGAGATCTCGACGCAGGCGGCCATCCGTGAGATGATCGCTCCGGGTCTTCTCGCCGTCATCGTTCCGGTCGTGATCGGATTCATCGACAAGAGCATGCTCGGCGGTCTGCTGGCAGGTGTCACCGTTTCCGGTGTCCTCTTCGCCATCTTCCAGTCCAACTCCGGCGGTGCCTGGGACAACGCCAAGAAGACCATCGAAAGTGGCTTCGTCATCGACGGCGTGACCTACGGCAAGGGCTCCGATGCCCACAAGGCCTCGGTTGTCGGCGATACGGTTGGAGATCCGCTCAAGGACACCTCCGGTCCGAGCCTCAACATCCTGATCAAGCTGATCGCCGTGGTGGCCCTGGTCATCGCGCCGCTGATCGCCTGATCCAGTCTGACTCTCTCAGAAGGCTCCCGGGCAATCGCGTCCGGGAGCCTTCTTTTTGATCGCCCGATTTGGGCGAACAGGAAGTCCCGGACTTCGTACCCTTTCTGCTCAGCATTTCACCAGAATAGTTCGTCATGGCCAAGGTCGATGTAGAGATGCCCAAAATGGGCGAGTCGATTACCGAGGGAACCGTCATCGTCTGGCTCAAGAAGCCAGGGGAGAAGGTAGAGCTTGACGAGCCCCTGCTGGAGATCGGGACGGACAAGGTGGACACGGAAGTGCCCAGTCCGGCCGCCGGCGTTCTCGCCGAGATCCTGGTTGAGGAGGGCGATACGGTTGAGGTGAACACCGTGATTGCGCGGTTGGAGACTGACGCGGATGCTGTGGTGGAGACAGCGCCCGAGCCGCCCGCGGCCGAGCCAGCCGCAGCCCCGGAGCCCGTGGCCGCCGCCGCTCCTGTCGCAGCACCCGCTGCCCCCGCGCCCGCCGCCCGTCCAGCGCCCTCGGCTGAGGTCGCGACCATGGCGTCCGGCGAGCCGGTCCAGGTGGTCATGCCCAAGATGGGCGAGTCCATCATGGAGGGCACCATCATCGCATGGGCCAAGC
>JABDJZ010000348.1 GCA_013003255.1 Rhodothermales bacterium | reverse complement strand
GTCCTCTGGGGCGCCCTCCTGAGCGGCGACATCGACGCCTACCCGGAATACACGGGCACGCTGTTGGAAGAAATCTTCAGCGGCCGATTCGCGAGCCTCGACGAAGCCCGCCCGACGCTGGACTCGCTGGGCCTGCAGGCCTCCGCCCCACTCGGATTCAACAACACCTACGTGCTGGGAATGCGGGAGGCTCAGGCCGAGCGGCGCCAAATCACCAAAGTCTCCGACCTTCGCCAGCACGTGGACCTCCGGCTGGCATTCACCTCCGAGTTCATGGACCGGGAGGACGGGTGGCCGACGCTTCGCCAACGCTACGGCCTGCCCCACCGGGACGTGAGAGGGCTGGACCACGACCTGGCCTATCAGGGCATGAACGCGGGCCAGATTGACGTCGTAGACCTCTACTCGACGGACGCCGAGATCGAAGCCTTCGGTCTGAGGACACTCCAAGATGACCTTGCCGTCTTCCCGGACTACCTGGCACTGATCCTCTACCGAAAGGACGCCCCACCGCAAGCCACCGAGGCCATCGAGCGACTGGGCGGCGCCATACCCGTGGACTCGATGGTGGCGATGAACGCTCGCGTCCGCATCGATGGTCAGTCCGAGTCCGCGGTCGCCGCGGCGTTCCTCCAAACCCTCGGAATCAACGCGATCCCGCAGGAGGAAACCCGCCAGCAGCGGGTCCTCAAGACCACTATCGAACACCTCCAATTGGTGGGCATCTCCCTGTTGGCTGCCATCCTCCTGGCCATACCGCTTGGCATCTGGGCCTCCCGTGGACGCGTGGTGGGGGCAACCATCCTGGGAATCGTCGGAGTGATCTACACCATCCCTTCCCTGGCGCTGCTGGTGTTCATGATCCCACTCCTGGGCATCGGTGCAGTCCCGGCCATGGTGGCACTCTTCCTCTACAGCCTCCTGCCCATCGTCCGCAATACGCACTCGGGGCTGACGAACATTCCGGTTCCACTCACGGAGTCTGCCCGCGCGCTGGGATTGGGGGACTGGACAAAGCTGGCCAGGATCGAACTCCCGCTCGCGAGCCCGTCCATTGTGGCCGGCATCAAGACTGCCGCAGTGATCAACATCGGCACCGCCACCTTGGGCGCACTGATAGGTGCAGGCGGCTACGGCCAACCAATCCTGACGGGCATCCGGCTCAATGACACGGCGTTGATTCTGGAGGGCGCGGTGCCCGCGGCGCTCCTGGCCCTGGTGGCGCAGGGTTTCTTTGGATTGATGGAACGTGCCGTGGTGCCGAAGGGTCTTCGGCTGACACCCGACACGAACGACTGAACAAGATGTCCTCAGCCCTCGAACAACTCCGCGAGCGCCTTTCCAAGATCAAGGACCTGGAGAACGCCTCGGCCATTCTGGAGTGGGATCAGGAGACCCACATGCCGGCCGCCGGAGTCGAGGCGCGCTCCCGTCAGGTGTCCACGCTGCGCCAAATGGCGCACGAGCTCTTCTGCGAGGACACCACGGCGGATCTGCTGGCCAAGGCGAAACCGGAGAATGACCTGGATAAGGATCTTCTCCGCGTAGTCAAACACGACTTCGACCACGCCACGCGTCTCCCGGCCGACCTGGTGGGCGAATTCTCTCGGGTCACCAGCATGGCCCGCGAGGGCTGGAAAGAGGGCAAGGCCAACAACGACTTCAGCGCATTCGAACCGCACCTCGCCGCCGTTCTGGACTGCAATCTCCGGAAGGCCGAGGCCCTGGGCTACGAGGACGAACCCTACGATGCACTGCTCGACGAATTCGAGCCGGGCATGAAGACCAGCGAGGTCACAAGTGTCTTCGAAGCCCTGCGGAAGGACCTAGTGGATCTGGTCGGTCAGATTGCCAAAGAGCCCGTCATTGACGAGTCCATCCTCACTCGGTACTACCCGGAGAAGGCGCAGTGGGATCTGGGCGTTCGGGTAATGTCCGAGATCGGGTACGACTTTGATCGCGGTCGGCAAGACAGGTCAGCCCACCCGTTTTCGACCACCTTTTCGGTGACCGATTCGCGGGTGACCACGCACCTGAACAAGCATCACTTCAACCCGGCGTTCTTCGGAAGCCTGCACGAAGCCGGTCATGCCATGTACGAGCAGGGGGTGGATCCGGCGCTGGACGGAACGCCGCTGCAGGACGGCACATCGCTCGGGATGCACGAGTCCCAGTCCCGACTCTGGGAGAACCTGGTGGGCCGGAGCCGGCCGTTCTGGGACCACTATTTCCCGCTGGTGCAGCGGTACTTCCCGGCCGCACTGTCAGGTGTGAGCGAAGGAGAATTCTACCGCGCCGTCAACGCGGTGCGCCCTTCGCTCATCCGGATCGAGGCGGACGAGGTGACCTACAACCTGCACATCATGGCGCGCTTTGAGCTGGAACGCGCCATGCTGTCGGGCGAGGTCAAGCCTGCGCAACTCCCCGAGGCGTGGAACGCCCGGATGCGGGACTATCTGGGTGTCGCACCTGACACGGATTCCGAGGGCTGCCTTCAGGACATCCACTGGTCGCTGGGCGCGTTCGGGTACTTCCCCACCTACGCATTGGGCAACCTGATGTCCGCGCAGCTATGGAGCGCCATGGAGCGAGACCTGGGGTCGCTGGAAGACCTCGTTGCCAATGGCGAGTTCAGCCCACTACTCGGCTGGCTTCGCCAAAACGTTCATCGCCACGGCCGTCGCAAAACGGCCACCCAAATTCTGGAGGCTACCTACGGCTCCGGACTGGACGCTGGCCCGTGGATGGCCTACGCGCGAAAGAAATTCGGTGACCTGTACGACGTCGCCGCGTAGCAGCGGGGTTGCGAATGGCGCTCCGTCGCCATCTGCAGCGGCGCGCTCTCGACTAGCGGAACTGCACGGTCCCCATCGGCAGCGCGCCGGTGGCTGACATCGACAGCGATTCGCCGCCCGTCACCGCGCCCGGTACGGTAGCCTCATGGAAACGGATTCCGTACGGGGTTTCTTCGAAATCGTCGGGTTCGGGCTCCACGGTCAGGAATATCGTGAGACCGGACACATCCAGCGGAAAGGTCTCGCCGGCGGGCGGGTTTTCAACGAACGACTCGCCCGGCACGGCGAACGTCTCGGGCTGATTGCTGAAGGGCGCAGCGCTGTCCCGGGTCGCGGGATCAGTGAACTTGCCCAGCGAGGCCGGGCCCGATGACAGCTCAGCCCACAGTTCGTACTGCCATCCCGCGCCTAGAGCGGGCAGCGTAGCCGCAGGCTGATAGGTGCCCGGCGTGCCGAGCCAGATGCCGAACGACTCATTTGAAGGGTCCGAATCGGTAGGCGTACCAACGGTGTAGTTGACCACGGCCGTCGAGAGATCCGTCACGGCCTCCGTGAACGTCGGCGCGGCGCCAGAGCCGACAACTGCCCCGCGCAACACGTGGGTGTCCGACGGATCCAGGTCAGCGTCCCGACGCCCTTCGATGGTCACCAGGATTTCCGTAGCCGGCTGCAGGTCAAACTCGGTGATGAAAGTGTTGGCAATCAGCCTGCCGCTGAGATCCACCAGTCGACCGTTCTCGTCATAGTTGAAGCGCCCGATGGACATCCAGGCACCGTCCACCTGCGCCCATCCTTCGTACGCAGCACCCCCATCCAGGGGAGGCATATTCTCGAAAATCATCTGGGCCTGGAAGTACTGCGGGATCTCTTCGACCGAGGAACCCGAATCGCAGGCGGACAGCACAAGGACGGCAGCGAGGAGAAGGGAAATTCGCATGAGGCGGCGCTTGGTTGGAGCCGACGACCTACGCCGCAAACCAACCGCTGTTCTCGCGGGGACATCCTTCTCCCCCCTGGAGGAAACGCCGCCTTCCCGGTGGCGTAGGCACGCGGACCTACCCCGGCCTCATGGCAGAACCCCTCCCGACCGCACTTCAACAACCTGACTACCCGGACAAAGCGGCCCTT
>JABDJZ010000089.1 GCA_013003255.1 Rhodothermales bacterium | reverse complement strand
ACCCAGGTGTCCTACGTGCACTACCGGTACGAATTCCCCAACGACAACATCGACTTTCGCATCAGTGGCAACTATGTAGTCCGGGTTACCGAGCAGGGGATGGAGGAAGCCGTGCTCTTCGAACGCCCCTTCTATGTATCGGAGCAGGCCACGCCGCTGGATTTTAATCTGATGGAGGTGCGGGTACTCGGCGACCCTTTCCCGGCCGTCCAGCCCTCGGTCCGATTCACGCCGCCCCGGGGCAGCACGGGGACCGCGTTTGACTATACGGTGTGCTTTCTCAGAAACGGCCAGATGCCCAGTGAACGCTGCACCGAGCGGCCGGCACTGGACTATCAGCCCGCGCTTCGCTACTTCCTTGAGCCTGAGGAGTCTTTCGCCGCCGAGGTCTCTGACTACTTCGTCGACATCTCGGACCTTCGTGCGGGCGGCCGGATCGAGCGCGCCGATCTCCTGACCAATCCGTACGAAGTCCTGCTTGAACCGGACTATTTCAGGTTTCCGGGGACCGCCTCGGCGCCCTTGCAGAACGGTCAGATTGTGGTGGACGCGGCAGTCCGCAACGTGATTGATCCCGGCAGTGGGGCAGAATATGTCGACGTCAGGTTCGCCATGGTGCCGGACAACGAGGCCCCGGTGCCCGGAAGCGTGGCCATCGTGGGGCCCTTCAACAACTGGCGCCCAACCCGCGAGTCCACCATGCAGTGGATGGCCCAGAACGGACGTTACGAAGCCTCGCTGCTGTTGAAGCAGGGCCGCTACGAGTACCGGTACGCATATTCGAATGCCTCGGTGGCCCGGGCGTCTCGCGGAGCTTCGCCCCGTTTTGACAATATGATCACGGCCTTCGTGTACTTTGATGATCTTCGCCTGGCCACGGACCGCCTCATTTCAGCGGTATCGGTTGTCAGCCGTTGATGCTTCCCCCCGGGCCTTTGCCCATCAGCCTGACAACCAGAAATACGCACAGACACATGACCCGACTGCTTGTGGCGTCCGTGGCAATGGTCCTATTCCTTGCCGGATGCTCCACGTTCCAGAAGTCGTCCAGCTCCGCTACGACGCCAACCGCCGGTGAAGCGGGTGCCGCCGCCGCAGGAGCGGCCAATCGCCGTGGAGGCGATGATGACGGACCCAAGGCCTTCAAGGACGTGATCAAGGACGAATTCACCTCGGACGAGGGACTCTTCAACGTCTACCAGGATGACCAGACGCTGTATTACGAGATCCCGGACTCCCTCCTCGGGACCGAGCTGCTGCTCGTAACCCGAATCGCCAAGACCGCCGACAACATTGGCTATGGCGGTGAGAAGGCCAACACGCAGGTGGTCCGATGGGAGCGCAACAATGATGACATCCTGCTTCGCTCCGTGAGCTACCAGAACACGGCCACCGAAGATGAGCCCATCTACGAGGCCGTCAGGAACTCCAATTTCGAGCCCATCATCGCCTCGTTTGACATCAAAGCCTACAATGAGGACACCACGGGTGTGGTGATTGATGTCTCCAGCATGTTCACCAGTGACATCCCGTCTCTGGGTCTGCAGCGGGGCCGACGCAGCCAGTATCAGGTGCGTCGCCTGGACGGAAGCCGCACCTACATCACGAGTGCTGCATCCTACCCGATTAACGTCGAGGTGCGCCACGTCCTGACCTACGAGGCCTCGCAGCCCCCTTCCAACTCTTCGACGGGAGCGATCTCCCTGGAGATGGCGCAGTCCATGCGGATGCTACCGAAGGATCCGATGACGCCGAGGCTCTGTGACCCTCGCGTTGGCTTCTTCAGCGTCTCAACCACGGTCTTCACGGCCGAGGCCCAGAAGGCCGAGGTAGACTGCTACATCACGCGCTGGCGCCTCGAGCCCAAGGACAAGGAAGCCTATGCGCGCGGCGAATTGGTCGAACCGATCAAGCCGATTGTCTACTACATCGATCCGGCCACCCCGGAAAAATGGCGCCCCTACCTGAAGCAGGGCGTGGACGACTGGAATCGCGCCTTCGAGGCCGCCGGCTTCAAGAACGCCATCATGGGCATGGATCCACCGACCAAGGAGGAAGATCCCGAATTCAGCCCTGAGGACTCCCGGTACTCGGTCATCCGGTACTTCGCCTCAGATATCCAGAATGCCTACGGCCCGCACGTCCACGATCCACGGACCGGCGAAATTCTGGAGAGCGACATCGGTTGGTATCACAACGTGATGAACCTGCTCCGCAACTGGTTCTTCGTCCAGACGGCCGCCGTCAACCCGGACGCCCGGAAGGTGGAGTTTGACGACGACGTGATGGGCGAGCTGATTCGCTTCGTGTCTGCACACGAAGTCGGCCACACGCTTGGCTTCCCGCACAACATGGGCAACAGCTACGGATATCCGGTGGATAGCCTACGCTCGCCGACGTTTACGTCTACCCACGGCACGGCGCCGTCCATCATGGACTACGCCCGCTTCAACTACGTGGCCCAGCCGGGCGATGGGGTGACCAGCTTCTACCCCAACCTTGGAGAGTATGACGAGTGGGCCGCCAAGTGGGGCTACTCGTGGACGGGCAGTGATGACCCGGAGCAGGAGAAAAAGGACCTGAACGCCTGGGTGGTTGAGCGCGCGGGTGATCCGATCTACTTCTATGGTCGTCAGGGGCCGGGCATTGACCCGCGTGCCCAGACTGAGGACCTCGGTGATGATGCCGTGTATGCCAGCGATCTGGGCATCGAGAACCTGAAGCGTATCCTCGACAACCTGGTTGAATGGACCGAAGAGGAGGCCAAGGACTACGGTGACCTGCAGGAGCTCTACGGAAACGTAGCGTCGCAGTGGAATCGCTACGTCGGTCACGTCTCCAACTGGGTTGGTGGGATGCTGTCGACGCCCAAGACCTATGACCAGGAAGGGCCCGTACACGAGATGGCCAGCGAAGAGCGTCAGCGCGCCGCCATGGATTGGCTGGACCGCCAGGTGTTCACCACGCCCGAGTGGATGCTGAACATGGATGTCCTCCGCCGAGTGGAGGGTGTCGGTGCCATCGACCGCATCCGTCGCTACCAGACCAGCGCTGTGAACCGCCTGCTGGATCCGCAGCGCATGGCTCGGATGATGGAAGCGGAGCAGATGATGGACGACACCTACACCGTCAGCGAGATGTTCAGTGATCTCCGTGGCAGCGTGTGGAGTGAACTGGGGGCCGGACAGCCTGTCTCAGTATTCCGTCGCAACCTGCAGCGCGGTCACATCGCGCGCCTGGGCTACCTGATGGAGAATGAGGCACCGCCGACGCCGTCCTTCTTTGCGTCGTTCGGGTTTGCCCCGATCTCTGTCGAGCAGTCAGACATCCGCGCCTACGTACGCGGCGAACTTGAGGAGATCAACCGGGACGTCGGCCGCGCGCTGACGCGTACCCGCGATGCCACAACCAGGCTGCACCTTCGGGATATTGAGGCCCGCATTGAGGCCATCCTCGACGCGGACGACTAGACTGGGAGTCGCAAGGCTGGAACAGCCTTAACGGATACGAGCGGGGTCATCGGCAGAGCGTCGGTGACCCCGCTGCCGTTTGGGCCTCCGCGGTCCCAGGCCCGACCTTCTCCAAGCCGCGCCCCGGTGCACCTCGCCCCACCTTTACCACATGCTGAGTACCAAGACGTCCCAGCTGGTCTTTCTGGCCATCGCCGAGCTGCTCGCGATGGCGGTCTGGTTCTCGGCGTCTGCGTTGGTGCCGGAGTTGAGGGAGACCTGGGGGCTGGACGGCTCCGGCGCTGCGTGGTTGACGATGAGCGTTCAACTGGGCTTTGTGGTGGGTGCCGTAGCCTCAGCAGTCCTCAACGTCCCTGACCGGTGGCCCGCACCACGCGTGGTCGCGGTCGGGGCGATCTGTGCCGCCGTAGCCAACGCCGCAATTCCCTTGTTGGCCGGGGCGGCCGGGGACTCGGCAGCGACCATGGCCATCAGTCTCCGGTTCATCACGGGCGCCGCGCTCGCGTTGGTCTATCCCCCGGGGATGAAGATCGTGGCGAGTTGGGCCAGGGAGGACCGCGGGCTCTGGATAGGTATCCTGGTCGGCGCCCTAGCCATCGGCTCCGCGAGCCCACACCTGCTCGCTGCGCTCACACCAGACGCCGGCTCCTCCGGCTTCGTCGGTATGGCCTCAGGCGTTCCCGCCTGGCACCTGGTCATGTACGCCACATCCGCGCTGTCCCTTCTGGCCGCAGCCCTGGTGGCAGGACTCACCCGGATGGGCCCTCACGTGGGAGCATCCGCACCATTCGATTGGCGTCAGGCGGCGCGCGGCCTGACACACCGACCGACGCGGCTGGCGAACTTCGGGTACTTCGGGCACATGTGGGAGCTGTATGCCATGTGGGCCTGGTTTCCGGTGGCGCTGCTGGCGGCGTACGAAGCGCACGGGTGGTCGGAGGGCACCGCCCGCCTCGCCGGCTTCTCGGTAATTGCCGCCGGAGGCTTGTCCTGCGCCTGGGCCGGCCGTTGGGCGGACAGGTTCGGCCGGACCCGGGTCACCTCGATCGCCATGGTGCTGTCGGGGACGTGTGCACTCGGCGCCGGATTCCTCTTTGATGCCCCGGGATGGATGACCGTCGTTGGATTGATCTGGGGGATGGCGGTGATTGCGGATTCGGCCCAGTTCTCGGCAGCGGTGTCGGAGTTGGCGGACAGGCGCTATGTGGGGACGGCGCTCACCGTTCAGACCAGCATAGGCTTCCTGCTGACCCTGATCACTTTGCGTGCAGTGCCGGTGGTGGCAGAAGTCTGGGGTTGGGGAGTGGCCTTCGCGATTCTGGCCCTGGGTCCTGCGGTGGGCACACGAAGCATGCTCAAGCTTCGGTCACTACCTGAAGCCGAGCGAATGGCATCCGGGAATCGGTGACGACCCGCTTGCATTCGAGCGCGCCAACGGGGACACTGGAGTTCCACCATCCCCATTGAGGCTCCACATGCGGATACTCTCAGTCGCTCTCCTGCTCATCCTAACGGCCGTCCCCGCTCTTGGGCAGGTCTCTGCCATCCGCGCCGGATTCCTGGTAGACCCGGAGGCAGGAACCGTTCTCCGTGACCAGGTCATCGTCATTGAACGGGACGCCGAGCGGGGGACGAGCGAAATCCTCGCCGTCGGCCCGAACGCCGCAATTCCTGCCGGTGCCGAAGTCATAGACCTATCGGACCACTACGTGATGCCGGGTCTCGTCGACTCCCACGACCATCTTGGCATCACCTACAAGGCCGACCCGGAGGACTGGTACTACTATTTCACGGTGATCATGGACTCGACGCCCTTGAGGGCCATCCAGTCCTTCTCGACCGGATTTCAGAAGCTGTCGTCCGGCTTCACCATCGTTCGCGACCTGGGCAACAACGGACTGTACGCCGATACGGCGCTGCGGCAGGCCATCGAAATGGGCTGGGTCCCGGGGCCCACAATGATCAACTCCGGGATCATCATCGGGGCCTTCGGAGGACAGTTCTACGAGACCCCCGAGCGGGAAGACGTGGTCTACCCGGAGTACCTCAACGCGGATACCCCGGACGAAATCGTCAAGGCCATCCGGCGCAACATTCACTACGGAGCCAAGGTCATCAAGGTGTGCGTGGACTGCCAGGCCTATCCGTACACCGTGGAGCAGTTGAAGCTGTTCGTGAGCGAGGCGGCCAATGCCGGCCAGAAGGTGTCAGGCCACGTGCAGACGCGTGAGGGTGCGCGGCGCGCCATTGAGGCGGGCCTCTGGTCCCTGGACCACGACAATGCGCTGGACCCGGAATTGCACGCGATGATGGCAGAGCGGGACATCTTTCGCGCAGGCACCGAGACCCCGCAGGGCATCCCCGGTCGGGAATTGAGTGAGTCCCGCTGGGAGCGGCGTAAGGCCTCCCTGCGCGATGCCTGGGAGAAGGGTGTCCCGCTGGTCTTTTCGACCGATGCGGACTACTTCATTCCGGGGCTTGATCGCGGCGAACTGTCCATCGAGTTCATCAAGACCTGGGAAGAGGCGGGCATCCCCAACGCCGATATCCTGCGGGCGATGACCGTCAACGGGTACCGGATCTCTGAGACCACCGAAACCCGTGGCCTCCTGAAGCCCGGCCTCGCCGGCGATGTGATCGCCCTGGCGGCCAACCCGCTGGAGGACATCAACGCCCTCCGGGACGTGCGCTTCGTGATGAAGGACGGGATGGTGTTCAAGCGCGACGGAATCGTCATGCCCATGGACTTCTTCCACAACGGACCCGCATACGGATGGCGCAAGCGTTGATAGAGGTTAGAAACCCCTTCGATCAGGCACTGGTCGGGACGATTCCGGAAATGGGTGCTGCGGACGTCTCGCAGGCCGTTAGTCTGGCGGCTGCCTCCCTGGAGGAGTCCTTCCCCGCCCACGAGCGGTACCGGGTACTGATGGAGACGGCCCGCCTGCTGGATGAAGCGGCTGATCAGGTTGCGGAGATGCTGGCCAAAGAGGGGTCAAAGACCATCCGCGAGGCCCGACGGGAGCCGCCACGCTCTGCGGAAATCCTGCGCCTCTCGGCCGATGCGGCGCGGCGCATGAATGGAGAGACGCTGCCCTTTGACGTCCGCCCGGGATCGGAGAATCGAAGGGGTTACTTCATGCGCGTTCCGGTTGGCGTGGTCGGCGCCATTCTTCCTTTCAACGATCCGCTGGCTGTTGCGGCCCACAAACTGGGCCCGGCAATCGCCGCCGGCAATGCGGTTGTGGTCAAACCTGATTCCAGGACCCCCTTTGCTCCCATGGAGCTGGTCTCCCTTCTGCGGAAAGCAGGTCTTCCCGAGAACCGGGTTCGTTTGGTGACGGGTACGGGCGAGGTTGTCGGGCGGGCTCTGGTCCAAGACCCCAGGGTCAGACTGATTTCGTTCACAGGAGGGCTGGCCACAGGAGAAACCATCACGCGCGAGGCAGGCATCAAGAAGCTCATCCTGGAGATGGGAGCGAACTCGGCCGTGATCGTG
>JABDJZ010000073.1 GCA_013003255.1 Rhodothermales bacterium | reverse complement strand
TGCCCACGAACTGTATGCCCAGGTTCTGGCCGAGACGGGCGACGACGCCACCGAGGCCTACCGGGAAGCCGTGTCCCGAACACCGGGCCGACCGCTCTCGCAGCAATCGGCGGCCTCACAGCAGTAGAGCGCATTGGAGAGAACCCACGACGCACCAGCAATCCAGGCGTTCTTCGACGGCTGGCAGCTCTACCGGCGCATCATTGACCATGACTACATGTTCCACAGCGCGATTCGGGGCGCTGTGCGTGACGTGCTGCGGAGAACACGTCCGCAAAACCTACTGGACCTTGGTTGTGGAGACGGAGCCCTGATTACGGAGATTCTTCCCGAGATTGGTCCAGGGTCTTACACCGGGATTGACCTGTCTCCAGTGGCCTTGCAGGCGGCGTCGGCGAATCTCGCGAGCGTTGAAGCTCGAACGACCCTACTCGAACAAGACTTCCTGGATTTCCTGGGTGTGCGGGGCGAACAGACAATGCAGTTCGACGCGATCCTCGCCGGATACACCCTTCACCACCTGAGTCTGGGTGCGCTGGAGCGCTTTTTCCGAGACGCTCACGCGCGCCTATCCCCCGGGGGAGTCCTGCTCGTGTATGACGTATTCCGAATTGGGAGCGAGACCATCGCGGAGGCGGTGAAACGAAGTCACGCCTGGAGAGAGGCAACCTGGTCCGGGTTGAACACCGAGGACCTGAACGCGATCTGGGCCCACGTTTCGACCGCAGACTTCCCCAGGTCTGAATCCGAGCTCGCTGATTTGGCCGTCCGGGCAGGATTCCTGACTGCCCCTGATCTTATCTGGCAGGCGTCGACGGAATTCCACCGACTCTATGCCTGGCAGAAGGACTCAGGCTGATGCGACTCGCCCGATTCATCCCACTCCCGGTCCGCTTGCTTCTGGGGTTGCTGCTTTACTGCCAGACCGCCGAAGCCCAATCCGTGGAGTGGACCGCGGTTCGCGGACCGGAGGGCGCCGTCGTTTCAAGCATCGAGTCCTGGGATGATCGGGACGCGGTCATCCTGAGGACCTCACGCGGATGGACGTACCGAAGTGATGATCGAATGCGCAGCTGGACGGCACTTGGGAGTAGTCGATACCATGCGTTCGCCGGCCCCGACACTGTGGTATCCGCGCTGGGCAGCAAGGTCTCGATGGACGGTGGACTGACCTGGCTCGAAAGCCCGATTCCCGATTCGATTTTCGGACGGACCGCGGCCATCAGTCGGCGCACAGGAACCGTGGTACTGGCCTCACGCACGGAACTCGCAAGGTGGACCATTGGCAGTCAGGAAGCGAAGGTCTTCGACGAGAGAGACATTACCTCGTTGACCTGGACGGGAAACGCCTTTCTGGCCACACTTGACGCGGACTCCGAGCGAGGACCCTATCTGATTTCAAGCGATGACGGTTTGACCTGGCTGCCCGGCGTCCTGCCGGCAGGTCGGTTCGGCTTGGAACACCCCATCGAGCGAGACGGAACGTTGTGGGCTGTGAGTCAGCACACCAATAATCGGCCGTCGATCCTGCGGTCAACCGATGGCGGATTCTCGTGGCAGCATGACCGGACCCTCGGCTGCGGAGCCTCGTCCCTGGTCGACGTGTTGGACACCGATCTGATTCTCGCGGCAGGCGCCATTCTCCTTGCCGTGGGCCGGTCTGGCGGGCCGTGTAGAACCCTGATCAGTCGGGGACGGATCACGTACCCGGACGGCGCGGGCAGTTCTATCTCACGCGCCAGTTATGCCACCCTGGAGGGGGGACTGATCGCCATGGCAGACCGGGGGCAACTCCGAGTCAGCCGCGATTCAGGCCAAACCTGGGACCTGCCCCAACTCAGCGGCGTGCATCGATCCGGCGTGACCACGATCCATGCCGACCCCCGAGATGGCTCCTGGTGGGTTGGAACCGAAACCAGCGGCCTTTTCAGGAGCCGGGACGGAGGCATTAACTGGGATTACCTCGGATTCCGCGGTTCACGGGTACCCGCTATCGCCACTGGCCGGGATCCGCGTGAGGTTTGGGCGGCCGTGGACCACACCGGACTGCATCGGTCAATCGACGACGGCTTGTCCTGGTCGAGTGTCCGGAACAACCACCTTGACCCCGAACAGTCCAACGGAATAGTCCGGGGTCTTGAGTGGTCTGCCGAGACGCAATCGGTTCTGGCAACCTGGTCGATATGGGATGTCTTCTCCTCTCCTGACGGCGCGGAGTGGACTCCGTTCGGCGTCCCGGCCCGCTCCCGCATCGACCCGCCGATCTGGGGATCCCACCTGGCGCAGACCGGGTGGCTCTATGTTGCAATGCTCTATCCGATGAGCAACGAGTGGGAAGTCGTCCGAAAGCAACCCGCGGCGCCAGCCTCTGCCTGGGAGAAGATCGGAGGCGACCTACCGGGGCCGGCCGCAGCGTTTCTGGAGGACAAGGAAGGAAGGGTCTATGCCGGCGTGCCCTACGCATTTGATCCCGATTTGGGGCCGGCAGGGGTCTATCGGGTATCCCCGCCCGATACCAGTTGGACCCTCATTCACCGCGACAGTCGTCCTGAGAGCCTGCTGAGGACTCCCGACGGTTCCTTGTGGGCACTCCAGGAGTTCGGAGGCCTTCTCCGTTCGACCGATGGAGTGACGTTCACCAACGCTGGGACGGGATTGCCGGACTGTCTGGAGTCCATTACCTATGACCCCTTCTGGCGCGAGGTGCTCGTCGGTACGTGCCACAACGGACTGTTCTCGCTGGCTCTGCGCACGGCTGTGTTCACCGGTCCGGAGGAGTCCTCAGCCACCCAGCCTGGCGTGTTCCCCAATCCAAGCCGGGGCACGATCACGGTATCGTTTCCCCACTCCGGTGGCAGCTATTCCATCGCGGTGTTTGATCTGCTGGGGCGACGGATTGCCTTTGAGATGAGTTCCGCTTCAGGCCCAGACGTTTACCACACACTTGACCTGTCGCGCGTCTCTGCAGGAACCCATTTTGTCCGGGTGGAGTCCGGACACTCGAACACATCAAAGAGTTTTGTCGTCGTGCGCTGATGGAGACCTACGCCAACGCACTGCTCATAGCCATCCCGCTGTTCTCGGTCCTGATCGTGGTCGAGGCCGTGTACGGATCGCGTCGGGGATTCCAGACGCTCAACAGCTTCGATACCATCTCCAGCCTGAGCTCCGGGGTGACGAATGTCATCAAGGACTCCCTGGGCGTGGTGGTTGTCATTATCTCGTATCCCTTTGTCAGGGAGATTCTGGCTGTCACCGAATTGCCTTC
>JABDJZ010000050.1 GCA_013003255.1 Rhodothermales bacterium | reverse complement strand
CTACTAAGCGGCGCCTGGCCATAGGCAGAGCCTCTCGGCGCATTTCGCCGAGAACGAGTGCCCCTCCCGGCGAATTTTTCCGCCCCGGGACTGGCGAAAGGCCCGAAATGGACGATACCTGACTCGGTACGCGAATTGATGGCTGCCGGTCATGCGACTCCTTCCTTTCCTTCTGCTCTCGACCCTGGTCCTCACCGCTCAGGCGCAATCCTCTGTATCCGTGGTGGCTTACCCGGAACACATGGTGGGCCGAAAGACGGCCAGCGGGGCTACGTACAATCCACACGGGTTGACGGCCGCACACCCCAGTCTGCCATTTGGCTCCATGCTGGAATTGTCCGCTCCCGGCACCGGGCGTTCTGTGATGGTGGAAGTGAACGACCGCGGTCTGATGATGGGAGAAGGCCTGATGATTGTCTCGCCAGCCGCTCTCGATCGGCTGGGACTTACCGGTGACGAGGAAGTCACTGTCGCCGTGCGGCACTGGCGGCAGGGCAATCGCCCGGCCATCGCTCAGGGTTCGCGGTCTGCCTCTTCCAGAGATGGTGCCCGGACCGCGGAGACCCGGTCCGCCACTTCCGGTAGCGCCACCGGTAGCTCCTCCACGACTCCCGGCGCACCTCCTGCGCCTCCTTCCGCGGCACCGACACCGTCCGCCTCCCGGACTATTGTCCCAACGGGTGCCGCCACGCAATTCGCCATTCAGATGGGATCCTTCTCGGACCGCGCAGCCGCCCTGACTCTGGCCGGAACACTGGACGGAGCGTGGATCCAGACCGGCTCCGTCGATGGAAGGGACGTCTACCGCGTCTTATTCGGGCACTTCAGCCAGCGTGCCGAAGCTGAAGGCTGGCAGGCCCGTCTTAGTGGACTCGGCGTCCAGGGATACGTCCGGTCAGTGCCGAACTGAGGGCTCACGGCGCGATGTGAAACACGCGCGGTTATCACTTCCCGGGGATCCACTCGAGGATCACAATACGCATCCAAAGGGTAAACGCGGCATCCACCAATCCCGTCGCGCACCCATGCGAATTCCCTCCATCGCAGCACTCGCATTCCTGCTCACCGCCTGCTCCGCTCCCGAGGGCTCGGACATGACCTGCGAGCAGATCCTTTCGAACGCCTCCACCGAACAAGCCATGACCGAATGGAACCTGGCCCAGGGCTCCGAGGAAGCGCAGGCCCTGCTGGCGCAGTACACGCCCTTTCGCCTGACCACGGACCTGAGCGTTC
Organism: Rhodothermales bacterium; assembly: GCA_013003255.1. Classification (GTDB taxonomy): domain Bacteria; phylum Bacteroidota; class Rhodothermia; order Rhodothermales; family UBA10348; genus JABDJZ01. The sequence goes on along the minus strand of JABDJZ010000050.1, from coordinate 3,065 downwards.
TGACCGAGAACGAGTGCCGCATGCTGCCTCTCTTGATGGAGGCAGCCGATGCGATGGACGAAATATTCTGGGTCCAGGCCTACGGCGACAAGGAGAGCCTGATGGCCTCCATTGATGACCCGGGTCTCCGCACCTATGCCGAGATCAACTACGGTCCGTGGGACCGGATCGACGGGGACGCCCCGTTTGTCGACGGCGTTGGGGACAAGCCCGCAGGCGCGAATCTCTATCCGGCCAACATGACGCGGGCTGAGTTCGAGGCCGCTGCTGCGGACGACCAGACGCTCAGCTCCCTCTACACGCTTGTGCGGCGCAATGCCTCCGAGTCTCTGGAGTCCATTCCGTATCACGAGGCCTTCGCAGAGCAGATGGAGCGCGCCTCCGGACTCCTGCTTCGGGCGGCGGAGTTGGCTGAGGAGCCGGGTCTGAAACGATACCTGGAAACTCGTGCGGCCGCACTCATCAGCGGAGACTACCTGGAGAGTGACCTGGCGTGGATGGACATGAAGGACAATACCATCGACGTAGTCATCGGGCCCATTGAGACCTACGAGGATGGTCTGTTTGGAAGCAAGGCCGCGGCCGAGGCCTACGTCCTGGTGAAGGACCAGGCGTGGAGCTCACGGCTGGCCCGGTACTCATCGCTCTTGCCGGGTCTTCAGGAGGCCCTCCCTGTGGCTGCCGAGTACAAGGCTGAGGTCCCGGGCTCGGATTCGGACCTGAACGCCTACGATGTCCTCTACTACACCGGAGACTCCAACGCCGGCTCCAAGACCATCGCCATCAACCTGCCGAATGATGAGCGGGTACAGTTGGAGAAGGGCACCCGCCGCCTGCAGCTCAAGAATGCCATGCAGGCCAAGTTTGACAAGATTCTCGTTCCTATTTCCGGGATGCTGATCGCCGAGGATCAGCGCGAGCACGTCACGTTCGACGCCTTCTTCGGCAACACCATGTTCCACGAGGTTGCCCACGGACTGGGCATCAAGAACACCATCAACGGGCGTGGCACCGTGCGCGAGGCGCTCAAGGAGCATGCCTCGGCGCTGGAGGAAGGGAAGGCGGACATCCTGGGCCTCTTCATGGTCTCTGAGCTCATCGATGACGGCGAGTGGGAGGCAGACATCCGGGACCACTACGTCACGTTCCTGGCCGGCATTTTCAGGTCCGTCCGCTTCGGCGCGTCCAGCGCACACGGCCGGGCGAACATGATCCGGTTCAATTATTTCCGGGAGCAGGGTGCCTTTACCAGGGATGATGCCACGGGGACCTACCGGGCCGATTATGACCGGATGGCCGAGGCTTCCAACTCCCTGTCGGAGCTCATCCTGACACTCCAGGGCAACGGCGACTACGAAGGCGTGGCCGCACTGGTTGAGGAGTACGGAGTCGTCGGCTCCCAGCTTCAGCAGGACCTGGACCGTCTGGGCACCGCGGGCATCCCCGTTGACATCGTGTTTGAGCAGGGACTTGGGGCCCTTACCGAGTAGCGACGTCTGACTGGACTGCCGGAAACTCCCCCGCCAAGGGCGCCTGAGGCGGGGAAGTTCAGCACAATTCGGACATCGCTTTAGCGGGTGATCGGTCAGGTCGATAAGGGAGACACACGCTCCCAACGACCCACCGATCATGAAGCTCGACGACTACACCCTGGCAGCCTTTCTGTCCGGGGAATTGCCCTCTTCCAAGCGGTCCACCGTGGCCGCTCAACTGGTTCAGGACGCCGAAGCGCGCGAGACGCTCCATCTGGCGTGCGAGGCTCTGGCCGCCGCGCTTCAGCACGGCCCCGTGCAGCGCCATCTGGAGGACCGTGCAAGCCGACCCCCTGCCCGCCCCCATCGCCTGGCCGGAGATCGGGCGGCATTCCGGTCGCGTCGCGGCGAGGCCTGAGCGAACCAGAGTTCGAAAACACGTTAAAGTCCGGAACAAACGGGCTACAATTGCCAAAAAGGGCCGCGCGCGTCTTTTGATCGCAGACCCACAGGCCATACGATCGCGGCCGTTCACGCGTTCAGGAGACGGCAACCTGCCGGTACTCATACGAACCAAGGCCAGCTCGATCGTACCATGATTGAAGTACAGGGACTGACGAAGCGCTACGGCCCCGAACGGGCGGTGGACGCCATCTCTTTCGAGGTCAAGTCAGGCGAGGTGCTGGGCTTTCTGGGCCCCAACGGCGCCGGGAAGACCACCACCATGAAGGTGATCACCTGCTACCTGCCCCCAACGGAGGGCACGGTCCGGGTCAACGGCGTGGATGTAAGGACCGATCCGCTCGCCGTGAGGAAGCAGATCGGGTATCTCCCGGAGCACACCCCGCTGTACCTGGACATGCGGGTTTACGATTACCTGAGTTTTGTGGCGGCGATGCGCGGTATTGCCTCAGACCGGCGGGACCGCAGGATCGCCGACATGGCCGAGGTATGCGGCCTTGGTGACGTGCTGCAGAAGCCCATTGAGGCGCTTTCAAAGGGGTACCGTCAGCGCGTCGGCCTGGCACAGGCCATGATCCACGACCCTGAGATCCTGATTCTGGATGAGCCCACGACCGGCCTCGATCCGAACCAGATCGTCGAGATTCGCGAGTTGATCCGGGCGGTTGGCCGAGAAAAGACCGTCATCCTGTCGACGCACATTCTCCCCGAGGTACAGGCGTCCTGTGACCGTGTCCTCATCATTCACCGAGGCAAGCTGGTAGCCGATGGCACGCCTCAGGACCTGAAAGACAGTTTCTCGGGCGGACAGCGCGTCCAGTTCGGCGTCACCGGGGCCGAAGGCGTGTTGGACACGCTCGGCGCGCGCACGGATCTCCAGGTCCTCGACCATCACGCGGACCCGTCCGGCGAGACCCTGTTCACCGTCTCGAGTGACAGACCCGACGACATTCGGCCGGACCTCTTCCGACTGGCCGTGGAGCAGGGCTGGACCCTGACCGAGTTGCATCGAGACCAGGCCAACCTGGAGGACGTGTTCCGCCAGTTGACGGCCGCCTGAACCTGAACCGGACGCCTTCGCGGCGTGCCCCAATCTCAGAGACCCATGCAAGAAGCCTGGACGCTGACCAA
>JABDJZ010000012.1 GCA_013003255.1 Rhodothermales bacterium | reverse complement strand
CGCCATCGGGCCGAGAACGTGATACAAGTCCACTACTTGAGGGAACGCCCCCGCGGGCAGAGTACTGAATGACCATTGCAGTGACAGCCGCCAGCGGAAAGCTGGGCTCAGAGACCGTCCGGGCCCTGTCCGCGATCGGCACATACGAAGTTGTCGGCCTGGCCAGGACGCCATCGAACGCAAGCCACCTGGGCGTGGAGGTCCGGCCGGGGGACTACGATGAACCGGCCGCCCTTGAGCAGTCTTTGGCAGGCGTCGATGCCGTACTTCTGGTATCGGGCATGGCAGAGCCGAACAAGCGCATCGAGCAACACCGCAACGTGATTCGTGCCGCAGCAAAGGCTGGGGTTCAGAGGATTGTCTACACCAGCGTAGAGGGTCCGGAAGGGGCTACCGGTTTCTCCCCAATTGTCCAGAGCAACCGGCAAACGGAAGCGGATGTCCGCGAGAGTGGCATGGACTGGGTCATTGGTCGTAATGGGATCTACATCGAGCCGGATGTGGAGTACATCGACACCTATCGAGAGATGGGTCGCATCACGAACTGCGCCGGCCCGGGGAAATGCGGCTACACGACCAGGCCCGAACTGGCCCAGGCGTATGGGCAGATGCTGACTGGGGATTCTCACATCGGGAAGACCTACAACTTGCACGGGGAGCGGCTGACGCAGGCTGAGTTGGCACGGCACCTCAACAGCGCTTTCGGCACCGCACTCTCCTACACGGAAATGACCGTCGAGGAGTACCGTCGAGATCGCGTCGCAGAACTGGGCGAGTTCATCGGTGGCGTGATTGCCGGCATCTATGAAGGGATCCGGCTCGGAGCCTTCGATTCCGAAAGCGACTACGCCCAAGCCGCCGGACGGGCGCATCAAGACTGGGATGACTACTTCGAGCAACTCGCGCAGTCGTAGCCGGGAGGCACCCGGCGCCCAGTACAGATGACACAGAATCGGGATGATTTCCGTTTGCTCTCAGCGCGGCCGTCTTCCTTTCTTTAGCTGAATCCAACCCTGCACAGCGCATGACTATCACCCGACGACAGTGGCTCAAACTCACGGGCGGCGTGGGTACCGGAATGGCCCTCGGACTCACACCGCGCGAGTTGCTGGCCCTGCACACCGACCCCGTACGAACCCGTGCGATCCCCTCGAGTGGCCTCGAACTGCCGGTGATCGGGTTGGGCGGGCGATGGATCTCCGCCAACTCAACCGAAGAGGAATTGGCCGACCATCGAGCGGTGATGCACGCGCTTGCTGAGGGTGCCGAGGGCGCCGGTCGCCTGTTTGACAGTGCTGCCGGCTATGGCCGGGGTGGTTCAGAGAGCTATGCCGGCGAATGGGCCGAGGCAGACGGTTTTGGAGACCAGATATTTTGGGCCACGAAAGTCAATGTGGCCGGCCGAGGCGGTGGTGCAGCGGATCCGGCTGATGTGCGGGCCCAGATTGAACGTTCATTTGACCGCCTCAAACGACCCGTAATTGACTTGAACCAGGTGCATAACCTGGGCGACCCGCCGACGCAGTTGGGCATCCTCCAGGAGTACAAGGAGGAAGGCCGCATCAAGCATATCGGCATCACCACCACCAGTCAGCGGCAGTACGGTGCCCTGGCGGAAGTGATGCGCGAGTACCCGCTGGATTTCATTGGCATTGACTATGCCATCGATAATCAGCTGGCAGCCGAGGAGATCTTCCCGTTGGCCCAGGACCGGGGTATAGGGGTCATTGTCTATCTGCCGTTCGGACGAAGCCGGATGTGGGGCCGAATCGGGGATCGCGCCCTGCCGGAGTGGGCCGCCGAGTTTGATGCCCACACCTGGGCGCAGTTCATGCTCAAGTTCGTCGTGGCTCACCCGGCTGTCACCGTGGCCACGCCAGGCACCGGGGATCCCGGGCACATGGTGGACAACCTGGGAGGCGGTCGGGGGAGACTGCCGACGGCAGATCATCTGAAGCGCATGGTGGAACTGGTCGAATCGCTCCCCGGGGGCTAAGGTGCAGCCCCGCATCAGCATGATTACGCTCGGGGTCCGGGATCTCGAGCGGTCCATCGCCTTCTACGAGCAAGGCCTGGGATTTCCGAGAATGGAGTCGCCACCGACCGTGGCGTTTTTCACGCTCAACGGCACATGGCTGGGGCTCTACGAAAGGGAAGCCCTGGCCGAGGATGCGCAGGTGCCGTCCGAAGGCAGCGGATTCAATTCGTTCACCCTGGCCCACAACGTCACGTCCGAGGCCGAGGTGGATGCTGTGGTTCAGCAGGCTGTCGAAGCAGGAGCCACAAGGGTCAAGTCTCCGCAGAAAGTCTTCTGGGGCGGCTACAGCGGGTATTTTGCCGACCCTGATGGGCATTTGTGGGAGGTGGCGCACAACCCGTTTGCCTGGATCGGGCCTCCGGACACCCCGGGCACATAACCTCCAACCTGATGACTACTCGCCGCGACTTCCTACGCAAGGCTGGCATGGCCTCGGCCGCCGCCCTGGCCACCCCGTTGGCGAGCAACCGACCGAGCCTTCCGGCCCGACCGTCAGGGACGCCCCAGGGCATTGCCCGCAATGAGGAGTACTGGGCTGAGGTCGCGGCGCAGTACGAAATCGCCGAGGGCGTTACCAACCTGGAGGGCGGGTACTACGGGATGATGGCGACGCCCGTGCGGGAGGCCTACCACCGCAACATTGACCGGGTCAACCGGACTTCCTCGGTCTTCGCCCGGACCGAATACGGGACGTTGGCTCGGGCCGCACGCGCGCGGGTCGCTGAGACCCTGGGTATCACGACCGGCGAAATCGCCTTTACCAGAAACGCCACGGAGGCGCTGCAGACTCTGATCGGTCAGTACAATCGCCTGCAGGAAGGCGAGACGGTGATGTACGCCGACTTGGACTATCCGGCGATGCAGTTGGCCATGGATGGTCTGGCGGCACGCTGCGGGGCTGAGGTCGCAACCCTCACAATCCCCGAACCGGCGTCCCTTGCCGCCATTCTCCTGGCCTATGATGCGGCATTCCAAGCGCATCCGCGCACGCGGCTTCTCCTCCTCACGCACGCCAACAACAAGACCGGCCTGATTCATCCGGTGGCCGAAATTTCGAGCCTGGCTCGCGCCCGCGGGATCGATGTGGTTGTTGACGCGGCGCACTCCTGGGGGCACGTCCCCTTCGACATCGCGGGTCTCGGCGCCGACTACGTCGGCATCAATCTCCACAAGTGGATGGG
>JABDJZ010000613.1 GCA_013003255.1 Rhodothermales bacterium | reverse complement strand
TGAGATTGTAATAGTCCATCACGCCCAGGTTGCCGGCGCGGAAGGCCTCGGACATGGCCTTCGGAATCTCCTGCTCGGCCAGGACCACCTTGGCGCGTGCTTCCTGAACGGCTGCCAGCATCTCCTGTTCGCGGGCAACGGCCGCGGCACGGCGCTCTTCTGCCTTGGCTCGGGCAATCTTGAGGTCGGCATCGGCCTGATCCGTCTGGAGCTTCGCCCCGATGTTCTCCCCGACGTCCACATCGGCGATATCAATCGACAGGATTTCGAACGCCGTTCCCGAGTCCAGGCCCTTCGCCAGGACCACCTTGGAGATGGAGTCCGGGTTCTCCAGCACTTCCTTGTGCGTGGCGGAGGATCCAATGGTCGAGACAATGCCCTCGCCCACCCGGGCGATGATGGTCTCCTCACCCGCGCCACCGACCAGCCGGTCAATATTGGCCCGGACGGTGACTCGCGCGATGGCCCGGACCTGGATGCCGTCCTTGGCGACGGCCGAGACGGCCGGGGTCTCGATAACCTTGGGGTTCACAGATACCTGAACGGCTTCGAACACGTCGCGTCCGGCCAAGTCAATGGCCGTGGCCCGTTCGAACGTCAGGTCAATGTTGGCCTTGTCCGCAGAGATCAGGGAGTTCACCACCATCTGGACGTGCCCGCCAGCCAGGTAGTGCGCCTCAAGCTGGGGCGTGTCCAGATAAATGCCGGCCTTGTATGCGGTAATCAGGGGACGGACAATTTGGTGGGGCGGGACTTTGCGAAGGCGCATTCCCACGAGGTCCCGCATCAGCTTCAGCTTGACGCCGGAGAAGTACGCGGTGACCCAGAGTCCGACTGGGACGAAGTAGAGGAAGATCATCGCGCCGACGAGAATCAGCGCAATCAGGATGAAGCCTCCGGTAGTGAACATGAATTCCATTAGAGGTCCTTTCTGTAGTTGCCACTCTGCCCGCCTGTTTTGGCGACCAGGTGAATGTCATGAATGCGCATTCCCTTGGATACGGATTTGCACATGTCGTAGAGTGTGAGGGCCGCTACCGAGACTGCGGTGAGGGCTTCCATTTCGACGCCTGTCGGCCCGACTGTTTTGGCGAACGCCCGGATCTCCACGGACTGCGTCTCATCATCCAGCATCAACTCGACGTCAATGCCGCCCATGACCACATCGTGGCAGAGCGGGATCAGGCGGCTGGTTTGCTTGGCGCCCATGATCCCGGCCAGCTGGGCGGTCGAGAAGACGTCACCCTTTCGAATGCGCTGCTCCTTGACCATCAGGAAGGCCTCTTCGCCGAGGAGTACCCGGCCTGTGGCCACGGCGGTGCGGACCGTGTTGGACTTGGCAGATACATCCACCATGTGAACGCCGCCGCGCGGGTCCAGGTGGGTGAACGTGGGGGTGTCGGGGGTGTCCATTGCGTTTAATGCGTTCTGGCTCTCAAGATAGACTAACCGCCGATGAGGATCATTGGCCTGTCAGGCTGAAGGGCTATGGTGGACATGCCCGCGTGGGCCGCCTTCTTGGCCCGCAGCACGGGTCCGATGAGAGCGTCCAGTTCCTGATCGGTGGCGCCGTCTCGAATGGCGTCCCGGAGGCTGACACCGTCCTTCCCGAACAGGCAGGTCCGAAGGCTGCCGTCTGCGTTGAGGCGGATGCGATTGCAGCCACTGCAGAACTTGTCGGTCATCGACGTGATGAAACCCACGGTCCCCTCGGCGCCCGGGATGCGGTAGTCGGTGCTGACCGCGCTCGCGGGACGCTGAACGGGTTCAAGGCCCGGCCACTCCCCGCGTACGATGTCCAGCATTTCCTGGTAGGAGACCATGCGGTCCTGATCCCACCCGTTGCCCGCAAACGGCATGTACTCGATGAACCGGATGGCCAGTGGCCGATCCAGCGACATCCGGGCGAAGTCCAGGATCTCGTCATCGTTTTCCCCACGCAAGGTGACGCAGTTGATCTTCGTCCCGGCATAGCCGGCTTCGAGCGATGCATCAATGGCATCCAGGACCACCGACAGGCCTTTTCGGCGTGTGATGGATCGGAAGCGGTCCTCCTGGAGCGTATCCAGCGAGATGTTGATGTGGGTGAGACCGGCCGCCTTGAGCGCGGGGAGGCGGTCCTTGAGAAGCAGTCCGTTGGTCGTGATGGCGAGTACGTCGAGGCCGGGAATCGCCCCCAGGGTCTCGATCAGGGAAACGGCATCCTTGCGCACCAGCGGTTCTCCACCCGTGAGCCTGATCTTTCGGACGCCGCGTGAGACAAAGAACCGGGCCAGTCGCTCGATCTCCTCGAACGTCAGCATCTCGGCGCGCGGCTTGAGGTCGACGCCCTCGGCCGGCATGCAGTAGACGCAGCGGAGGTTGCACCGCTCCGTGAGCGAGATGCGCAGGTAGTCGTGGAAGCGACCGAACGAGTCGGTCAGCACGTTGGCGCTATGGTCTGTTTGCTGGATCAACGGCTGTACACGCGTTCACCGCCCAGCCAGGTCTCCACAACCTCGACATCCAGAATGTCTGGACCGGGAGCGGACATGATGTCACCGTCCAGCACGACAAAATCGGCCCACTTTCCCGGGGAAAGGGATCCCAGTGATTCCTCCTGGAAGGCGGCGTAGGCCGCGTCCACCGTAAAGCCGCGTAGCGCCTCCTGCCGGGTCAGGGCCTCGCCGGGGTACCAGCCGCCCTCAGGCCAGCTGGAGGCGTCCTGTCGGGTGACGGCCGCGTAGAAGCCCAGCAGCGGATCCACCTGCTCAACAGGAAAGTCGGATCCGAGGGCCAGTCGAGCCCCGCTGTCCAGCAGCGATCTCCAGGCGTAGGCACCCCGAATGCGGCCGGGTCCAACGCGGTCCTCCGCCCAATACATGTCGCTTGTGGCGTGCGTGGGCTGCATGGATGCAATGATGCCCATTTCAGCATGGCGAGGTAGGTCCTCAAGAGCGACGATCTGGGTGTGCTCGTTCCGATGGCGCTGGTCCGGTTGAATCCCGGCGGCCTCGTAGGTGTCGAGCAGGAGTCGGTTTCCGGCATCGCCGATGGCATGCGAGTTGACCTGATACCCGCAGGCCAGGGCCTCGCGCACCAGTTGGGCATAGTCCTCCGGAGAGGTGCGCATCAGTCCCCGGTTGCCCGGGTCATCCGAGTAGTCTTCCAGGAGGGCGGCCCCGCGGCTGCCAAGCGCACCGTCCAGGTACATCTTGACGGACCGGACGGTCAGCTTGCCGCCGTACTCCATCAGATGGTTGTTGCAGTAGGCCTCGAACGAGGGGCCCGGCTCGGTCATCGCGTACAGACGGATGGTAAACCGGTCCTCGTCGATGAAACGCTTGACCCGATCCAGGAACGGCACGTCCGCGCCGGCCTCGTGCACGCCGGTGATGCCAAAGCGCGCCATCTCACGAAGCGCCTCCTCGAGTCCACGTTCGAGATCGGCCTCGTCGAAGGGCGGGACCACCTCGGCAATGAGTTGCTCGGCGTTGTCGATGAAGACGCCTGTGGGGACACCGTTTGCATCCCGGAGGACCTTCCCACCCAGCGTATCCTCAGCATCCTGGATTCGCTGCTCGCCGGCCAGCCTGATGGCAGCTGAGTTGGCCCACATGGCGTGGCCGTCGATGCGCTCCAGCCAAACCGGGCGATCGGGGAAGGCGGTATCCAGATCGTAGCGGGTGGGGAATTCGGTGTTCGACCAGTCATTTTGGTCCCACCCCCGACCAAGTAGCCAGGCGTCCTCGGAGAGGCCGGTCTCCAGGGCCTTGAGGCGCTCAATGATCTCTGCCACACTCTGTGTACCAGTCAAGTCTGCCGCCAGGCGCATCGTAGCCAGATTGCGAACGTGCGCATGCGCATCGATCAGCCCGGGAATCACAACCTGACCCCCCAGATCCCGACGCTCGGCATCCGGGGCCTGAGCTAGCAGGTCCGGCCCGCTTC
>JABDJZ010000612.1 GCA_013003255.1 Rhodothermales bacterium | reverse complement strand
ATGTTGGGAGACCCATCAGCCGGAATCTCATAGGTGTCCGGGCCGGTGGCGCGCATGTTCGTGAAGTTGAAGTTGTTCCACGACATCATGGAGATTTCCGTGTTGCCATCGCCATCCAGGTCTGCGGGAACGATACCGTAGGGGCTGCCTCCACCGCGATTTACCGGTGTTCGAGAGTTAACGCGGGCCTCGATGTTGAAGGTCTCGACGCCACTTCCGATGTCTCCGGTTACCCCGATCACGAACCATTCATCGTTCGCGTTATTGCCATTGTTGCCAAACAGAACCTCGTCAAGTCCGGCGCGATCGACGTCCACCACATGCATCTGCTCAGCACGCCAACGGTTCGGGACGTTGGGCTGGAAATCGAAAATGGCTGTTGGCGCCGAGCCGAACTCGTTGTTGCCCTGAGCCTCGAACACGTACATGCCGACCGGATAGGGGGAACCCGCCGCGAAGTTGAATCCGGACAGGAAGACGATTTCGCCCTTCCCGTCTCCGTCCATGTCACCCCCGGAGATCACGCGACCGTTAAGAGATCCCGAGTACTCGTCGAGGATCGGCGTGGAGTAGACCCACTCCCACGTATCGACACCGGAGTTCTCCATCACGTGGACTCGCGTCCCGCCCGAATAGTCTGACAAGAGGACCTCTGAACGACCATCTCCGTCGAGGTCGAATGGGCCGGCAACCGTCCTGGCCCCGGAGTGACCAGGGAGGTACGGGCGATTAGGGTCATCTGATAGCGGGACGGTCCAGGAAAACTCGGTCCTGATCTGGGGAGCACCACCGCCCGTACCAGTAATGACAGCGAATGTGGGTACCTCAGGTTGGATTGCAGGATGGCCTGCGTTCAAGGACATCTCCACCAGACGGACTTGATGCGGCCCCTCCGTGAGAGCCCGAACCACGAGCCGAAGAAGCACACCTGAACTCGTCACAGCGTTACTGGAGGAGGTAAACCCGCCAATGCGGCCATTCTCGCTGTTCCAGGATACCGTGAAGTCTTCCACGAGCGTGCCCGCGCTCCGAGCCTCTACCAGTTCGACTCCCAGAGGTGCATCTATCTCCAACTGGAAAGAGGTGATGGCTGGGCCTCCTTCGACATTGGTGATTTCGACGGGGACTACAATCTCGACTCCTGTTTCCGCGCTGACGCTCGCCACCTGAACTGCCACCTGCCCGAAGGCTGGGTGCCAACCCACGACCAACAACACGAAGGCGAGGGATGTGGTCAACGATGAGAAAGAACGCATGCTGAAGAATGGGCTACTTGATGATCGCCATTGGCCGAGATGCGACACGGTCGCCCGCGCGCAGCGCATAGAAGTACATGCCGCTGCCGAGACTGCGACCATCGAAAGAGACCTCGTGCCATCCCGCTGGGCGCTCCTCGTTGAGTACCGTCGCCACCCTTCGGCCCAACGCGTCAAAGACCTCAAGTGTGACCTTTGCGGCTTCAGGTAGTCCAAATCGGATTCGGGTCTGCGGGTTGAACGGGTTCGGATAGTTCTGCTCCAGAGCAAACGTGAGGGGGACTTCGGCCTCTGAATTCTGACCCAGTTGCAGTCGACTCACGGCGGGATCTTCGATGCTGATTTCGTTTTCTGCCGCAACCTCGTAGGAGGCGACGATGGTCTCTCCGGCCCAGGCCTTCACGGACAGCGGCTCAGCCGACGTGAGAACAACGGGGAACCGGGCGCCGCTCAGAACGACCTCTCCAGATTCGGCAGGACGTACATAGCGGCCATCCAGGAAGGCAGCGCGGAACGACGTCCCGGGAGATGTTGGCGGTGCGGTGTATGCCAGCTCAGACGTCCCGTCCGGGAGTAGGCCTCCCAACAGCAACTCCTGACGAGTGCCGGCAGCATCAGTCAGACCAATCGCATTGAAGCCGTCCAGCGTTGCGATTGCACGCAAGCCCTTCGTGGCCGCTGAACAGTCAAGCCCAAGGGTACCTGCAGCCGAAATCCGCAACCAGTAGCCGCTTCCGGGTTCGAGGGTGGTGGCGGCGCTGTAACTGCCGTCAAAGCCAAAAAGCGTTCCAGGCAAGATGATCGACGATGGATCTGACACGCTGGCCAGTGGAAGCGAGCAGTTCGGCCCTGATACAAGATTCCACCCGGCATTGAGGTCTATTTCCAAGTCAACTAATCCGACGCCCTCGAGATGAGCATCACCAGCCTGTTCAAACCGAAGCCAGTAACCTCTCCCCGGAGTTAGCTCGGTGGGGTCCGGGATGGAGTAGTTGCCCTCAAACTGGAACAGGGTTCGGGGCTGGGCGGAGGGAAAGACCGCCATGTAGTCCGGGTCGGCCACCGAAAGCGGCGTGCCAACGATGTTCCAACCTTCGCTGACAGCGACGGTTATTTCCTCCTTGGCGCGATACGAAACCTCAATCTGGGTAAGGGCCTCTGGAGGGGTGTAACTCGACGCCAAGCGCATATCGAGGTTGATCAGTGCACCTCCGAAGGGATCGCGGAGTCGGAAGCTACCTTCCACCGGAAGCGAAGACGGATCCCAGGCGAGGGTAGCCGGAGCGGCTCCGGCCGCTGACTGGAAGAGGATCGTCCAAGTATGCGCATCGACATTGCTGCCTCTGACATCCGTCAGGAAGTCTGAGAGGCCACGGATCCTGGCATCGAAGTTCCCTTGCGGTGGTGGCGGAGGTGCCAACAGATCCACCGTCTCGTCATAGCTATCTGACGCGTCGTCAGCTACTCCGACCGAGAGGTCCACTTGATGTGAAGCGGAGTCACTGACCCGAATAGTCAAGAGGAACGCTGGAGTGACTCCCGTGGGAGGCTGCGGCGGCAGAGTTATGTCGACCTCTTCGGAGAGCCACCCTCCATAGTTGACGAATCCAATGGCGGGTTCATCGAACTGGTCGTAGATCTTGTCGATGTTCTTGGGGTTGCCGCCGGTGTTCATGATGGCGGTATTGTTATCCCCCCACCAGTTGAAGCGGGCGTTGAGCTCGGGGTGTTGGGTTGAGCGGTTGTTGACGTCGTATCCGACGTTGGAGTGGAGGTTGTTGTAATGGAGGACCGGACGTCCGTAGTCCTGGTTCTCGACGCCGTCACCGCCATTGCCGGTGATGGTGTTGTAGAGGAGGGAGTCGACGACCGGGTTGTTGAAGTCGGTCGTGATGTGGATGCCGTCGTGGAGATTGCCCCGGACGGTGTTGGAGTCGACCCGGGCGAAGGACTGGGAGAGATACAGGCCGTTCTCTCCGTTGGTCAGCAGTTCATTGCCGCGGATGAGGGCGTCGGAACTGTGCTGGACGAAGAGTCCCGAACTCTGATTGCCGGAAATCTGGTTGTGTGCAATCTGCACGGTTCCGCGTATCTCGTATCCCAGATAGGAGAGCCCGGTGCCAGCCTGACCGGAAATGGTATTGCCGGTAGCTATGAGGTGGTTGGTTCGGTACACGCGGGGGCCTTGACCTTGACCATTCTCGAAGCGGTTGTCGGTCAGCGAGACATGGTCGTAGTACTCGAAGTAGGCGGCCTCGCCGCTCTTGCGCCGAACGAGGTTGTTGTGGAAGCTCACGCGCGCTCGCCATTCAGCATACTCGAATTGCAGCACATTGCCGAGGTCTTCCATCAGGTTATGCTCGATCTGGAAGAAGCGATACCCTCGATAATTGTTGATGCCAGTACCAAGCGAGGAGAAGCGACTTGCGTACACGGAGACTGTGTCCAGAACGGTTCCGCGCAGATCCCGCATCCGCAGGCCATAAGTGGCGTACGCGAACACACTATGCCCGAATTGCGCCTTGGCGTTGCTGTCCTGTAGGCGGATGCCGTACCAGTCGCCGGTGGTCGGTGCATTGCTGTTGGAGGTGAATCTGATCGAGTCGGCCTCGGTGCCGAGGGCGGAGATCTCGCCGAAGACGATGAGTTCACTCCGGTTGGCGTCTTCCCCGGCGCGCTGGTCGTCGGTCGCCGGCAGGAAGCGGACCTCAACACCCGGCTCGAGCGTGAGCTTGGCGCCGTTCTGCACGGTGACATCGCCGGTTACCAGAAAGGGGCTATCGGCCTTGCGCCAGGTCGTGTTGATGGCCACGGGGCCCGAGACGAGCGTGACGCCGAAAAAGGCGTTGTCGGAGACGGTCTGCGGGTTGCCGAAGTCGTCGTCGGGGTCATCGTAGGCAGCCGTTAGCGGCTTACCGGTGCCGATCTGCAAGACGCCGTCGGCAGCCGTGGGTGAGGCGGCCGCCTCAAAGGTGAACGTGCCCTCGAAGACACCGGTGTTGGGACCGGTCTCGGTGAGCGTGACGGTCTCATCGGCTTCGACGGCCGAGGAGACGGTGACGTCAACCGTCTCGGCGAGGCCCGTATCGCTGTTGCGGTCTAGATCGGTGAGGCGAATGTGGGCGGTGTCGCCCGTCTCGTAGGCAATGACCTCAGTGCCGGTCGCGTCGACCAGGAGAATCGTACCGGTCGATTGGGCAACAGAAGAGAGAGGGAGGACGAGGAAGAGAACTACTGAGAGGAGAAACTTCATGGGAGCCAAGATTCGAATGGTGCTCCGACCAAGAGTGGCCTATACAACCATTTCCTTCCTTCGAGGCCATCCTGCGGAATGCATGCTACCCGGCTTTGGCAACTTCAAGCCGGTTTCACGGCTCAGCACTTTCTACCTCACGGGGCCCATCGCTAACGCTTGGCCAGCCCTATTTCGGCCGCGATGGCCGCTCCACCTTCGATATCCACCGCTTCGGGGCCGATCCAATTCCTCCGACCCCACCGAACGTATAGTTGGCCTCGAAGAGCACTTCGAGTTGGGTGGGAGGCACTGGAAAATGCACGGGCGTTCCCGAGACCAAATCGCCCCAGCCGCGATCGAGGTAATAGGCCAGCCCACCCGCGGTCGCGAAGGTCTCAATGCGCATCTCATGTTTTAGCATGGACCAGAGCGACGCTGATGGCAGGTGACTTTGTGGGTCTTCCGGGCTACCGATCGGCGAGGCACCGGTCGCAGCTTCGAGTTGACCGCGGACGACCCGCGTGCGGTTGATCAGTTCGGCGATCACGGCAGGATCGCCGCCAGTTCTCAACAAGGCCTCAGCCCTCAGCAAGTCAAGCTCCGCCACCAAGAGTGTGGGCATGGCACCGTTGCTGTTGTTTTCCTGGTAGTATGCGTAGCGCTGGTGCGTGTGAGATGAGTAGTGGTAAGTACCCCGGGATGATGGGAAGGGGCCGGCGACTCCTACGTAGAGGAAGTCAGTCCCACTATCCTCAGGGCCACCTGGCCCGACAATTCTTCGATCAGAGGAATCAAATCCTGAATAGAGGTTGCGATCTTGGACGGGTGTCTCCAACCATGCCTGGTATCCACCGCTCTCATCAGCAGGGCCAATGGTACGATAGTCCGCCCGAGCCCAGGTACGATGCTCCTGCCCGTAGAACTTCATGGCGTCCAGCCAGACTATATCACCATTGTCGTTTCCTAGAGGGGCGAAGTCCTGACCGATTCGGTCCTCGAACAGCGTCAGTATTCGACCCCAATCGGCAAGCGCCCGCTCGTTAGGGTCGCGCGCGGAATTGGCCAAATAGCGCATCATATAGGCGCGAGCAAGAGCCGCAAACTCAACGTTGTCCATCTCCACGTTCATCCAATTGAATGGGAGCGTGAAGGGTGAACCCGTTGACGCCAGGAGCTGCGCCTCTTCGAGGTCCGCGATGGCGGCCTGCAGGATCTCGGTGTAAGCGACTAGCTGTGGTAGTTCCTGCACCGTTTCCACTGGCGTCGTCAGGAGGTAGCCCTTGTCAAACCGCATGGCGATGTTTCCATGACAGAGACCCCGGACAAAGTGCCCGAATGCGCGTGCGCGCTCCGTATCAACGCCTCCCACGCCAATTTCAAGTCCCTGGTCCATTAGCGCGAAGGCCTCGTTGATCTGCGCAATGCCAGCGTAGCAGTCGTCCCACGTGGCTTGGGTCATCTCCTCGCGGCTGTACGAGAGACTGTTATTCCAGGCAATTCTGGGCTCCGAAGACATGTCCCGCATTCCCCAATTCGCCCAGCTGGACGATATTTCGTCCGCGATTGTCGACCAAGGCATGGATCTCGAAGACCACTGCGTCGCGGCCCAAAACCCCGTACCGAAGCTGGATCCAATGACCTGCTCAGTCTCCTGCCCAAGCGCTTGGAGTTCCGCGGGCGAATAGGAAACGCCACCTATCCGTGTCAACGCTTCCAACGGTGCCTGGTCACAGGATGCCAGCAGCGCGAGAGCCAGAACTATAGCCAGTCGTGATTTCATTTCACCACCATGAAAGCCCGGGTGAGAACCTGAGACCCGGTTTGCAGCCGATAGAAGTATGCCCCGGAAGGAAGAGCCGACGCATCAAATTGGCGGGTGTGCCAACCACTGGTCAACAAAGCGTCTTCAACCACCACTCTCAGTCGCCCCAGAGCATCGAATACCGCCAGCTCAACATCGGCTTCCTGGGGCAGGCCGAATCGGATTGTAGTCGTGGGATTGAAGGGGTTGGGATAGTTCTGCTCCAGAACGAAGTCTGAGGGAACCTCCTCGGGATCCAAACCAACCTGGATGCTAAGTTGGTTGACGGGGCGATCGATTTCCAGGGAAACTCCCTCAACCAGGTACTGCCACCCCTGGCTTCCGTCAGCATACCATATGGCAAGCTGAGCGCGCTCAATTTCCATGGAGGAGACCTTGAGGGTAACCGGGAACTCTGAGGCCACGAGATTAAAGGGCTCGTCTACATCACTGGAGGCGTATCGCCCTTCCGAGAACTCCAGTCGTGCGGTTCCGCCTGGCGCTTGTGGTGGCAAGGTGTACGCCCCGGCGATCAGATCCTCGGGTAGGTCGGCCCCGAGAAACAGCGGGTTTCCTGCACCCTGAACATCCTCGACCTGCAGAACCAACGAACTCTCCAGTCCAGACTTCGCCGCTGGAACAGCAGCCCTGCAATTCACGATAACGC
>JABDJZ010000611.1 GCA_013003255.1 Rhodothermales bacterium | reverse complement strand
GAACTGGGCCGATGCAGGCAGTGCCATCAGCACCGCGAGCAGCGAGAGAGCAAAGATCCTCATGCGGGACGTCCGTTGCAGGGAATGATGAATCGGCTGGCGCGGTGCCTACTCCGTGGCAAGTACCGCGCCATCGTTACCGATTTATCAATCTACTGCCTGGAGCACCGCTGAATGCGGGTCTACTCTGCGGCCGGCTGCGGCGCGGCAGGCGCCGGAGCAACACCACCTTCAGGCTCGACGCGGAACTTGAGTGCCGCGGTGACCTCTGGATGGAGTTTCACGCTGGCGGTGTATACACCGAGCGTACGCACATCCTCGGCAAGCTCGACTTTGCGTCGATCCACCGTGACACCTTGAGCAGCAAGCGCCTCGACCAGTTGGGCCGAGGTGATGGTGCCGAAGATCCGGTTCTCCTCGCCAACCTTCGCGCGAAGGACGATGTCCATCTTGGCGAGTTCGTTGGCCAGGTTCTGTGCATCGCCCTGCTTCTGGGCCAGCTTGCGGGATGCCTGACGGCGCTCTTCTTCCCAGGCCTTGACGGTGCTGGGTGTAGCGAGTCGCGCCAGTCCGCGCGGGATGAGGTAGTTACGCCCGAAGCCGTTCTTGACGTTGACGATCTCGCCGCCCTCGCCCAGGTTTTCCACCTCTTGTAGCAGAATCACCTTCATGGTTCTGTAGTTGTTTTCGCCGCCAAGGCGGCTGGTGGATCTATCGGACTGCGTCCGCGACGAACGGAATCAGCGACAGGTGACGAGCACGCTTGGTGGCCCGGGTCAGCTGACGCTGGAACTTGGCGGACACACCCGTGACGCGGCGCGGGAGCAGCTTCCCCTGCTCATTGAGGAAGCGCTTGAGCATGTCTACGTCCTTGTAGTCGACGTATTCCGGCTCATCGATCTCAATCTTCTTGGGGGGCTCGGAAGTCCGGCGTCTGGGCTTCGAACTCTTCTTTCCTCTAGCCATTGTCTTCTGTGGTCTCTGCGGCGGGAGCTTCCGCACGCTGGCTCTTCTGCGCCTCGAAGTGACGCACCATCTTGGCGTCCAGCTTCAGGGTGAGATAACGGAGAATGTTGTCGTCAATCTCCAGGGCGCGCTCAAGGCGGCCGATGAAGGCTCCCGGCGCGCGGAAGTACATGTTGACGTAGAAGCCGTTACGCTTCTTCTGGATCGGGTATGCGAGCCGGCGGCTTCCCCATACATCAACGTCGAGGATGTCCGAGCCACCCTCCTTGATGTACACGGTGACGCGCTCCACCAGATCCTTGATCTGCTCTTCGGAGAGCACCGAGTTCACGATGTACGTGAGCTCGTAGGTGTTTTTTGCAATTGCCATCTAGTCCCTCTGGATTGGTAAGCCAAGCCCCCGGAGATGGTCTTCCGAGAGCAGGATTTAGTGTTCAGCCTGTCAATATAACGGGTCTGGGAGGCGATTGGGCCATTCCGAAATCCAATTCGACCAATCTGCACGGGGTGCAGGTGGCTATGGCGCGGAGCGGCTCGCGCTCCTGTCCAACCGCATGCGCGGCCAAGGGCCCGCCGGCGCCAACCTACCCGCTGGTCCGGGTTGCCAGACGCTCCGCGTTCTCAGCCATGCGTAGTGCCCTGATCACGGGCCCGAGGTCACCGTCAATGACCTTCTCAAGTGCATGGTTCTTGGTATCACCCTCAAGGCGGTGGTCCGTTACCCGACCCTGCGGCCAGTTGTAGGTCCGGATCTTGGCCGAGCGATCACCGGAGGCCACCATGGAGCGGCGGGCCTCGCTTCGTTCCGCCTCTGCCTTGGCCAGTTCCAGTTCATAGAGGCGGGACCGGAGCACCCGCATGGCCTTGTCCTTGTTCTTGTGCTGGCTCTTCTCGTCCTGGCAGGTGACCACGAGCCCGGTTTCCAAGTGGGTGATACGCACAGCGGAATCCGTGGTGTTCACACTCTGACCACCCGGACCGCTGGACCGGTAGACGTCAATCTTGATGTCGTTGGCGTGGATGTCCACATCCACCTCTTCGGCCTCCGGCAGCACCGCGACAGTGGCCGCTGACGTGTGAATCCGACCGGATGACTCCGTGGCCGGGACGCGCTGAACGCGGTGGACACCGCTCTCGTACTTCATCGTC
>JABDJZ010000605.1 GCA_013003255.1 Rhodothermales bacterium | reverse complement strand
CGGCTCCCACTCCCCAGGAGTGCGTGATCTTCCGTGAATGGGTGCTTCAGGAGACGGCACGGATGGATGCAGCGCGTGGGTGGGTGATGCAGCTGCACCTCGGTCCCATCAGGAATCTTCGCAGCCGGTTGCACGAATCGTTCGGTCCCGACGCCGGGGCCGATGCGATAGGCGGTCCGCTGAATGTCGGCGCGCTCGCCGGTTTCCTGAATGGCCGTGATCAGGCCGGGTGCCTGCCGAAGACCATCGTCTACACCATGCGGCCGGAGGACGGTCACGCGGCCGCTTCGATTGCCGGAGCCTTCAACGGCACGGACGGACAGTCGGAACCGGGCCGAGTCCAGGTGGGTCCTGCGTGGTGGTTCGCCGATACGGAGTCCGGCATTCGATCACAGCTGAGGCTACTCGGAGAGACGGGCTCATTGGGCCACTCGATCGGCATGGTGACCGATTCCCGCAGTCTCCTGTCGATGGTCCGGCACGAGTACTTCCGCCGGATCCTGTGTGACGAGTTGGGTCGAGATGTAGAGGCCGGATTGCTCCCCGATGATGGCGCCCTGCTGTCAGGCTGGGTCCGCGCGGTTGCCTACGAAAACGCGGTCAGCTACTTCGGTTTCGCATGACGATTCGTGCCTCCATACTGGCCTTTACCCTGGTTCTCGTCGGATGCGGCCGTACGTCTGATACCACCGTCATCACGCTTGGCCATGGCCTGGATCCGACGCACCCCGTGCACCAGTCCATGGTGTTCATGGCCGATACGCTGGCCGTGATCTCCGAAGGCGCCATGCGCATCGACATCTATCCCAGCCAGCAGCTCGGGACCGAACGGCAACTGCTCGAACTCCTGCAGATCGGGAGCGTGGGCATCACCAAGGTGTCGGCTGCCGTGATGGAGGGGTTTGCTCCCGAGTACCGCGTGCTCGGCCTCCCGTACATCTTTCGGGACGAAGCGCATCGCCACCGGGTTCTCGAAGGTCAGATCGGCGAGGAGATCCTGCTGTCCAGCGAGCGCGCGCTGATCCGGGGACTCACTTTCTACGATGCCGGAAGCCGGTCCTTCTATACCAAGTCGCGGCGCGTCGAAACACCGGAAGATCTCGAGGGCCTCAAGGTGCGCACCATGGAGAGTGCCTCCCAGATCCGGATGGTGAACGCCATGGGCGGGTCGGCCACACCGATTGCCTGGGGCGAGCTGTACACAGCGCTGCAGCAGGGCGTGGTGGATGCGGCTGAGAACAATCCGCCCTCATTCTACCTGTCCCGACACTACGAGGTCTGCCAGTACTATATCCTGGATGAGCACTCGGCGGTGCCCGATGTGCTGCTGGTCTCGACGCACGTGTGGAATCGGCTGGATGTGCAGCAGCGGGCCTGGCTGTCGGAGGCGGTCCGGGCCTCGGCTAAGGTCCAGAAACGCCTCTGGAGGTTGGCCAGTGACGATGCACTGGCAGCCGTGACCGAGGCCGGCGTCGAGATCCTCCGTCCCGACAAGTCTCCCTTCGAAGCAGCGGTTTCTGACATCATGGCGGAGTACGAGGCAGACCCCCGACTGGGGCCTCTCATTCGCGGGATCCGGTCAGCCCCATGAAGGCGCATGTCGATATCTGGTTGGGCCGATTCGTGGTACTCCTGATGGCAGTCCTCGTGCTGGACGTAGTCTGGCAGGTGCTAAGCCGATTCATTCTTCGCGACCCCAGCACGGTCACGGAAGAGTTGGCGCGCTACCTCCTGATCTGGCTGGGCCTCTTCGGAGCGGCCTATGCGGCGGGCCAGGGCAGTCACCTGTCCGTTGATCTTCTGGGTTCGACCGAGTCCCGTCGCCGCGCCTCGCGCGTGGCGGAGGCTGCATTCGGGCTGCTGTTGATCATCGGTGGCGTCCGTCTTGTCTACCTCCAGCTTGTGCTGGGTCAGAGTTCGGCGGCGCTTGGCCTTCCGCTTGGCGTGGTCTACCTGGCCGTGCCCGCGTCCGGCTTGCTGTTTCTGTTTT
Source organism: Rhodothermales bacterium (assembly GCA_013003255.1). Taxonomy (GTDB): domain Bacteria; phylum Bacteroidota; class Rhodothermia; order Rhodothermales; family UBA10348; genus JABDJZ01. The sequence continues at coordinate 2,541 of JABDJZ010000605.1, read as the reverse complement.
ACGCCATCACCCGGAGGGCCGACTGATGGGCGGACTGGAGATCGCCGTTCTGGCCGTGGCCTTCGTGGTGCTGCTCCTCTGGGGCGTCCCCATCTCTTACGCCATCGCTCTGGCCACACTGGCCACGATGCTGGTTTCGATTCCCGCCATGCCGGCGCTCACCACGGAGGTGCAGCGGATCGCCACCGGGCTCGACAGCTTTGCCCTTCTGGCCGTGCCGTTCTTCATCCTGGCCGGGCATCTGATGAACCACGGCGGCGTAGCCACGAGACTGATCCGCTTGGCAAGGGCGGTACTTGGAGGGCTTCCGGGTGGTCTTGCTCACGTCAACATTCTGGCTTCGATGCTCTTCGGAGCCGTCTCCGGTTCTTCCGTGGCAGCGGCCTCGGCCGTGGGCTCGGTGATGACGCCGGAGATGTCCAAGGACGGCTATGACCGTGAGTTTGGTGCGGCAGTGAATGTGACGGCGGCCACGACGGGCCTGCTGATCCCTCCAAGCAACGTGCTCATTGTGTATTCGCTGGCCAGTGGAGGCGTATCCATCGCAGCCCTCTTCATGGCGGGCTACCTCCCGGGCATTCTGGTTGGGCTGATGCTGATGGGCGTGGCCGCCTACAAGGCGAAGAAGCTGGGGTACGGGGCCGCGGGGACAGCACATCGAGAGCCGCTGGGTGCCGCGCTGATTGACGCGCTCCCCAGCCTGTTCATGCTGTTCGTAGTCATCGGCGGGATCGTGGCCGGCATCTTCACTGCCACGGAGGCAGCGGCCATTGCGGTGGTCTACGCCCTGGTGCTTGCCCTGGTCTACCGGGAGGTTGGTTGGCGAGACCTTCCCCGGATTGTCCTGGATGCCTCGGAGATGACAGCCGTTGTGCTGCTGTTGGTGGCCACCTCCATTGGCATGTCCTGGATCATGGCCTACGTCAAGCTGCCTGCCGCCGTCACGGGCGCCCTGCTGGCTGTGGGCGGGAACGAAATCGTGGTCCTCCTACTCATCAACGTGGTCCTGCTGATGGTGGGGACGTTCATGGATATCACGCCCGCGTTGCTGATTTTCACGCCGATGTTCCTGCCGTTGGCCGTCGAGATGGGCATTGATCCGGTGCACTTCGGCATCATCATGGTGCTCAACCTGTGCATCGGGATCTGCACGCCTCCCGTTGGATCTGTGCTCTTCGTCGGGGTTGGTGTGGCAGGGACCACGATCACCCGCATCGTCAAGCCGCTGTTGCCGTTCTATGCGGCCATGGTCATTGCGCTCATTCTGGTGACATACTGGCCGGCGCTGAGCATGTGGCTGCCGGGGCTGCTGGGGTTGTAGATTGGGGAAGCGATGCACTTGTCGGAGACTCCCATGACATTGCCCGAGAGCAGGCGTGCACGAACGCTCAAGCGGATCCTGGACGCGCGCGCCGTCGCCGTCATTCGGGTGTCTGATCCTGGACGACTACTGCCCGTGGTCGAGGCGTTGCTCAATGGAGGCGTCCGCGGCATCGAGGTCACCATGACCGTTCCCGACGCGCTGACTCAAATCCGTCTGGTTGATCAGACCTTCGGCGAGGATGCAATTCTGGGGGTGGGCTCTGTCCTCTCTGCGGACACCGCCCGGCTGGCCATCGAGGCCGGCGCCCGGTACGTGGTGAGCCCCATCCTCAAACCGGAGATTATTGCTGCCGCCCACACGTTGGATGCCGCGGCGATGCCCGGCGCCTTTACGCCGACGGAGATCCAAAAGGCCCACGAGGCAGGAGCCGACATCGTGAAGGTTTTCCCTGCCAATGTGGTGGGGATGGCTTTCTTTCGAGGTGTACTGGCGCCGATGCCTCACTTGCGCCTCATGCCAACGGCTGGGGTCACTCTGACCAACGCCGGCGAGTGGTTGGCAGCCGGAGCCTGCGCGGTGGGAGTTGGCAGCGCACTTCTGGACAGGGCGGCCATTGAATCCGAAGACTGGCAAACACTCACAGATAATGCGCGGACACTGATGCGATCCATCTCGGAGGCCCCATGAAGGTCGTGACGCTCGGCGAGATCATGCTTCGCCTCTCAACGCCAGGTCACCAGCGTTTTGTGCAGGCTTCCGGCTTCGACGTCCACTACGGAGGGGGCGAGGCCAATGTGGCCGTCGCGCTGGCGAACTACGGATTCGAGAGTTACTTCGTGTCGAAGCTCCCGGAGCACGAAATCGGTCAGGCGGCGGTGAACAGCCTTCGCAGGTATGGAGTCCGGACGGACTTCCTGGTTCGAGGTGGCTCGCGGGTGGGCGTCTACTTCCTGGAGACTGGAGCGAGTCAGCGGAACTCGAAGGTCATCTATGACCGGGCTGACTCAGCGGTTACCGAACTCACACCCGCAGCTCTGGACTGGGATGCTGTCTTTCAAGGAGCCCGGTGGTTCCACTGGACGGGCATCACGCCTGCGCTCGGCGAAGGTCCGAGGCGGACGCTGGTTGCTGCCTGTGAGGCTGCCCGATCCGCCGGGGCAACCGTCAGCTGTGACCTCAACTTCCGGAGCAAGCTGTGGACGGAAACGGAGGCGCAG
>JABDJZ010000591.1 GCA_013003255.1 Rhodothermales bacterium | reverse complement strand
CTGGCCAGCGGTTGATCAAGGCTGTCAATCAGACCATCTGCCAGCGCCATGCCTGTCAGCGCAGAAAGAATGGTCTTCGATGCCGATTTGACGTTTGCCCTTCGCGAGCGCTGCATCCCGCGGTAGTAGGCTTCCACCATCAACGAGTCCCGGTGCCAGATCAGCAGTGAATTGAGCGGGGCCATGTCGCTGGCCCTTTCCATGGCTTCCGAGAAGGGGTTGGACTCCGCGGGGCTCTGCGTCATCCCTGCGGGCACAGCGCTGGCAGGCTCTGCGGGCTGGGCGCTGGCAGCGAGTGGCAGGGCCAGAGACACCGCAGACAGGACGGCCACAAGCATCCAGGCTATGTCCCGCGCAAACGCGGTCTTCCCCGCCAAAATCCCATCCAGAACGCTCGGGTACCCAGAGCGTGTCACGCTACCTCGCCGGAACCAGCTGCGGATCGGGAAGCGCGGGTTCGGCGGTCCCACCCGTATCCGGCCAGGAGCAGAAGCGCGCCTCCGAAGCTGAGATAGGCCGCGGGATGGGTCCAGGGGCGTGCAAACTCTGTCAGAAACGGTTCGATGAAGAAGCCAATCGTCAGGAGAATGGGCGTCACCAACACGAACACGGACCCGGTCGCCCGAAGGCGCCGGGCCCAGGTGTCCGTCAGTGGCGGCCAGTGAAGTCCAAGGAAGACGTTCATCAGCCCGGTGAAGAGGATGTACAGATGCGTAGACCTGAACAGCATTCGCTGCACCCCCTCGGTGTCCACCAGCCTGGCATGGACCCGCTCCATGTACTGGCCCGTGAGAAGGAAGGCAATGACGGCGGCGATGCCGATCCACAGGTGCAGGGTCCGAGGTTGTGGGTAAGCAGGCTTCATGCTCCCAAATATAGGGAGGGGTCCGGGTCACGATTGGGCCAGAACCGCGCGGATGGTGTGGCGAATGCGGCGGACGTCCTCAAACGCCTCAGACCGTTCCAGGAAATCGAGTCCCCATTCGTCTCCCGCGGCACCCAGGGCCACGACGGCCATTTGGCGGACATTCTCGTCCTCGTCATCGCGGTATAGACGGACCATCTCAATGACCGCTGTTCGGTTAAGGCTGACTACGTCGCCGTAGGCAATCACGAGTCGAAGCGCTCCGGTTTCCAGTCCGCGATGGTCTGATGCCAGAGCTTCGGCAAGGGATTCGGAAATGCGTGCCGACGCGGACGCAGATATGGCGGTGCCCTGCGTACGCGCATCTTTCAGGACGCTATGGATGTGTTCCAGCGAGCCATCTGCCGCTGCGGCGTTTGCTGTGAGGAAAATCGCCAGTGCGAGTCCGGATACGATGCGTTGAGCTTTCATTGGGGTCCTCCCGGTTGATTTGCGGTGTTCTGGGCGGCACCGTGGGAGGAATCGGCTCCTGAGACCGGGTTGTGGGTGTGGCAATCCGTCTCTGAATGGCGCTACGAGGGGTGGGCGCAGCGGGATGCGCCGGGGCTCTGAACGGTCAGATTCAGGAGTCCGAACCGGGGTAGGGGCGTCCCGAGCAGGCACCTCGTGTGCTCTCTCTGCGAAGGTGGCGGACCTTCGGGCATGATTCTTTCGAGGCGTGGTTGTACCGCGTAGTTTGCGGTCCCATCACCAAACACGTCCGCATGGAACGCCGCACAAAGATCGTCTGCACCCTTGGTCCCGCATCATCAGATGCCGAGACCATTCGAGGACTGGTCGAGGCAGGAATGGACGTGGCCCGACTGAACTTCTCGCACGGCACGCACGCGCACCATCGGGAAGTGATTCAGCGCGTCCGGAAGGCTGCCGAGGACGCAGGCAAAGTCATTCCGATCCTCCAGGATCTCCAGGGCCCCAAGATCCGGGTTGGTACGATGAAGGACGACTGCGTCCAGCTCGAGGTGGGGAATGCTGTGGTGCTTACCAACGAGCCCATTCCGGAGTCCACTGCGGAGCGGGTCTATATCAGCTATCCCACGCTGGCTGACGACGTCGAGCCGGGAGCCAACATCCTCCTGGATGATGGAAGCCTGGAACTGGAAATCACGTCCATTGAGGGTCGTGAGGTTCACACACGCGTGGTCGTCGGCGGACCGCTCCGGTCCCGAAAGGGGGTCAATCTCCCGAACATCAAGACGTCCACGCCGTCGCTCACCGAGAAGGACCTGGAGGATCTGACTTTTGGCCTCTCCGAGGGCGTCGACATCATCGCCCTGTCCTTCGTCCGCGACGAATCGGATGTGACTGACCTGATTTGGCGGGTCCGGGAGTCGGGCCAGCGGGTCTCCATCATCGCCAAGATTGAGAAGCCCGAGGCCGTCACCAGGGTGGACCAGATATTGTCCAAGGCCGATGGCCTCATGGTGGCGCGCGGCGATCTCGGCATCGAAATGCGGCTCTCAACGCTCCCCGGGATCCAGAAACGCATCATCCGAAAGTGCCGGTCGGCAGCCAAGCCCGTAATCACCGCCACGCAGATGCTGGAGAGCATGATCACGAATCCGAGGCCCACCCGTGCGGAGGTTTCGGATGTGGCCAACGCGGTTCTGGATGGTACGGATGCGGTAATGCTTTCCGGTGAGACGGCTGTCGGTCGCGATCCGGTTCACGTCGTGGAAACCATGGTCCGGATCATCAAAGAGGCGGAGCTGAATTTTTGGGACGACGGAGAGCATCAGCCGGACCTGGCGCCGCAGCATGATGTCACGGAGGCCGTCTCAAAGACGGCGTTCCAGTTGGCCCGCCAGGTAGGGGCAGTAGCCATTGTCTGCCTTACCGCTACCGGCACCACAGCCCGAAGCATTGCGCGGCATCGGCCCCGTGTCCCGGTTTACGCGTTCACCGACGATCAGCGTGTGGTAGGGCAACTCGGCGTGAGTTGGGGAACAAAGGGTTTTGCGATTCCTTTTCAAGCCGATACTGATCAGGGCATCTCGCTGGTCCACAAGGTCCTTCGGGAAAACCAGCTCGCCCGACCGGGTGATCTGGTGGTAATGACCGCCGGAATGCCCCTCCCGGCGCGTGGACGGACAAACATGGTCCACGTTACCCGTGTATAACTACAGACACCCGATTCCATAGAGAGAAGCGCTACGACCTGAACAGATTGTTGCTCATGCGATCGCGTGCCTTCTCATGGTCTTCCGGTGTCCTGCTGCTGCTCGTTGCGGCGGTCGTGCTGCCGGGCTGCAAATCGTCCTCCTTCGTCGGGAAGCGGTACGATAATTTCACGGCCTACTACAACACCTTCTACAACGCCCGGCGGTCCTATCGCTCCGGCGTTCAGAGTCAGGAACGCCGTGATGAAACGGTCGACCGCACCGAATACATCGGTGTCTTTGTCCAGTCCAGTCCGGCCGGTGGTGGGCGGGACTTCGAGGACGCAGTACTCAAGAGCGCAGACGTGCTCCGGGACCATCCGGATTCCAAGTGGGTGGACGATGCCCTGCTGCTGATCGGGAAATCCTATTTCTACGATGGCAACTACGTTGGCGCCCAGCAGAAATTCCGCGAGGCCATCGGTCTTGGGACCGATCTGGCTGAGGAGGCGCGGTTCTGGCTGGCACGAACTTTCATTGCCGGCGGTGACTTTGAGCAGGCCGAGGATGCCATCACAGAGGGTCTCGCCGGGCTTGTGGAGGAGCGCGAGTGGGTGTCCGCACTACGCCTCGCACTGGGCGAACTGCGCGTCAAGCAGGGCGATTGGGAGGAGGCCGCGGAGAATCTGTCCGATGGGCTGGATGTGGTCCGGGATCGTGAGATCGCCGCCCGCGCTTCGTTCCTCCTGGGACAGGTGCTCGAAACGCTGGGACGGCATGCCGATGCGGTGGCGGCCTTCCGCCGCGTAAGGGACTATCGTCCCGACTACGAACTGGACTACGCCGCGCAGTACAGCGCCATCAGGGTGCAGGGACTGTTTGTGGATCCGGCTGCGGCGCTGGGTTCACTGCGTCGCATGGAACGGGACGACAAGCACTTTGCCTACCATGCCGAGTTGGCCCTGCTACGCGGGGACATCCTGCGGGCGATGGGGCGCGCGGATGATGCGTACAACGTCTACGATGAACTGCTGTACGGCGAGACGTTCTCGCAGCAGGCCAGCGGTCTTCGGGGACGCGCTCACTTTGGGCTGGCACAGCTCTATCGGGATCTGGACGAGGACTTCGTCCTTGCGGCTGCGCACTTTGATACCGCCGCTTCGGCGCTGAGAACCGGAAGCGCGCTCTCCGGTGCCGCGGCGGATCCCATCACGTTGTCACCGGAGGCCATCCGTAATGCGCAGGAGCTGAAGGAATCCTTCGGCGCGTATGCCACGGCGTTTCGCGAGGTGGCGCGCATGGATTCGCTGCTGCATCTGGGCACCATGGATGATTCCACCTTTGCCGAGAAGGTGCTTGAGTTGAGAAGGCTGCGGGCAGAGGAACTGGCCGAGCGTCAGCGGCTGCAGGAAGAACGCTCGATCGCACGCGCCTTCCAGGCGTCGGCCCAGTCACCCGTGGCCAATCGGGGCTTGCCGGCGGGGAAGGTCATCCCGTCCCAGAATGCCGCCGGCAACGAAGCCGGTTTCCTGTTCCACGATGATCCAGTGATGCGTCAGGAGGGCCGCCTGTCGTTCACCCTCAAGTGGGGTGATCGCCCCCGCGTGCCCAACTGGCGGCGCATGGAGGCCGTGGCCGGAGCAACCGTCACCGACGGTGAAATGGAAGCGGAAGAGCAGGATGTGGAGCTTCTCGAGGACCAGCTGCCAGAGGTCGACATTTCGGCAGTACCACGCGACTCGACCGCCCAGGCAGAGATGAATGTGTCTCGGGCCCTCGCCCGGTACGACGTGGGGAATACGCTTTTCCTCGGAATCGAACGACCGGACTCTGCGGCCACGTGGTACCGGATGGTCCTGGAGGACACGCCGGACCAGCCTGTAGCCCGTAGGGCCTTGTATGCTCTGGCGGAGGTGCAGCGGGCACTGGGCGATTCGTCTGCGGCATCCGGCATCTACGAGCGGATACTGGATGAGTATCCGGAGAGTGAATTTGCCGAACGCATTCGTGCCCTGTTGGGGATGGATGAGGTGGAGCAGACCGTTGATTCGCTCGCTCAGGCCGAGGCCCTGTACGCCCAGTATTATGAGACCTGGGAGGATGGAGACTATGCGTCCGCCCGTGATGGCATGCTCACCGCGGCCGGCCTGTTTCCGACCACGGATATACTCCCGAAGGCTCTGTTGGCGGCGGGATCCATCCATCTTGAGTCTGTCGATCGGGACTCGCTGGACGCCGACGCTCCTCTGCCCCTGAGCGTTCCTGATTCGCTACTGATCCGGTCCGGACTCATTACGCCTCCCGTCGTGGACTCCACAGAAGTCCTTGGCGCCGCGGCAGACTCCCTCGGAGCCGCCGTGGACTCGCTCCGCGCCTCACCGGATTCGGTTGATGTCCCGGCGGATTCGCTCGAAGATGTTTCCATTCCCGCCGATTCGCTGAGTAGTCCGGAGGGCGAACGGCCGGCGGACACGGAGCCAGCCCCATTGACCGAAGCGGTACCTGCAGACCCCGCCGGGGTGGACGCAGCACCCGCAGACTCCGCCGGAGTGGACGCAGTGCCGGAGGACTCGATGCTGGTGCCGACCATGTCAGTGGACGAGGTCAGGGCCGCGTTGGAGGGTGATTTGCCTCAGTCTCTGGAGGATCTCGCACTCTCGGATTCCACGGAATCGGCCGTGCGGGATTCCAGTTTCGTCCCGCCGCTCGATGGAGGGCTGGCTGACCCATCCATGGTTGACGGAATGCCTGCTGACTCCGCTGCAACGGGCGGCACCCTCCGTGATCCCGCCGCGCTCGCCGAGGAGCCAGAGGCCGTCCCGGTTGAAGAGCGCCCCTGGAACGAGGTCACGCTTCGGAGTCTGCTTGACTCGGTCAAGACACGGTTCCTGGGTACGCCCTATGCTACCTCCGCCAGCGAAATCCTGGAGGGCATCAAGGAGATTGATGATCGCCGGCAGGCCCATCTCGATTCGCTGCAGATGGCCGCCGAAGCGGCCGAGGCGGCGCGACAGGACTCCCTGGCGGCTCTGATCGCGTTGGAAACCGCCGAGGCGGATTCCACCCTTGCGGCCGAAGCCGGCGGTATCGCCGTGAATGCCGACAGTATGGCCGTGGGTGCGGACAGTGTTCTGGTGCCGACGGATTCGACTGCCGCTCTGGCCGCCGGGTTGTCTGCTCCGGCCGATTCCACCGTTGCAGCGGGCCCTGACAAGACCGGCCAGCTCGATCAAGCAGCCGGGGTCGAGGAGCCTGGCCCAGACTCGACTGCCGTGGTCCAGACACCAGTAGGCATGGCAGGTGCCCGGGATGCCGCCGCGCTGGCCATCGATCAAATCCCCGTCATCGCCTCGGGGGATGTGGCTCCCCTTGAAGCAGGTTCGGAGGAAGAAGAGGAAGAAGAAGAGAGCGCAGAAGTCTGGACCGGTTGGACACTGGTACTGGCACGCGCGCCCAACCTGGCGCTGGCTCCGGAGATCCGCGACAACCTGGCCATTCAGTTCGGCCAGTTTGCCCGGCCCGAGATATGGTCGGGCAGTTGGGGCGAGGAGATCGGCGTCCTCGTTGCCGCGGGCCGATATGACTCGGAGGCCGCTGTTCGCGATCTCGCCCGCCGCATCGGACCCCGGCTCCCGCCGGACGCCTGGATCCTTCATATCATACCGGCGGAAAACTAATCCGTCAGAGTTGATGCAGTTGGCCCCCTTGGCCCTTGTGCTTGCCCTTCTGCTTCCCAGGGCTGCAATGGCCCAGTTTGCCTGGGACGTGATGCCACCTACCGTGCGGGGGGCGTCGCTTGGTGGCGCTGTGGTCTTTTCAGGCCAGGCTCCGTCCCTCTCGTTGGCGAACCCTGCCGCAGCCGGCTGGGTCAGCGGTGCTGATGCAGGCTGGCGAAGAACGCCGGGCGATGGCACGTACGCCTGGTCATCCGTGGAGGGCGGAGGGGCGGTGCTCTCGCTGCGGCACCAGTCGGGACCCATCGTACCGACAGCGCTTGCGCTTGGTTTGAGCACAGCGAAGGAAATTTTCAGCGTCGACGTGGGCGTCAGCGTGTCCTACGTGGAGCAGACCACTGGCTCCAGTCCGGAGCGGAGTGCCCGTCTCGGCGTGGGAGTCCTGCGGCGGTTGGGACCCGTGGACATCGGCGCATCGGTGCTGGGCCTCTCGATCCCGTCCGATTCCGGGCTGCCGGAGCGGGCCACCTGGCGCGTCAACGCATCCACCCGTTCCGTCGAAGTGGGACCTCTGGATCTCCTTTTCGCCGGGCGCCTCCAGGGAGTTGACGGTGAACTACAGGGCGGGTCCGGCTTCCAGATTGCCTACTGGCCGGTGGTCGGCCGGACGTTTCGGGTCTTGGTGGGCCACGGGCACGACCCCTTCACCGAAGAGGTTGCCGTTTCCCTGGGTGCCTCGGTGACCCTGGATGCCCTGACACTGGAATGGAGCGCTCTCGATTCAGAGTCGGCCGTCCTTCACAGTTTCGGAATCCGCTGGCGCTGAGGCGGGAGCCGGGTCAGCAGGTTCAACGGGCAGCCGGTATCTGAGGAAGCCGGCTGGAGGCTGGGCAAAGCCGATATCGTCCAACACCATGGTCCCGGATGGA
>JABDJZ010000549.1 GCA_013003255.1 Rhodothermales bacterium | reverse complement strand
GTGACCGGCACCAAGAAGGTGGTCGACGTGGCCAAGTACTACAACACGGACCGCCTGCGTCCCCAGTACAAGTCCTTCAATCGCCGCCCGGTCTTCATCATGACCAGCGACGTCTAGTCAGACCGCGGCACTTTCGGCCGAGGCGCCCATGCTGCGGACCAACAGCGTGGCAATTCCGACCAGGATCATCAGCAGCACCGAGTAGGCTGCTGCTGCTCCGAAGTCGTACAGCCTGAGTTGGGCCAGGATCTCGACTGAGATGGGCCTGTTGTCGAAGTTGTACAGCAGGATCGACGAGACGAACTCGCCGAGGGCGGCCACGAAGGTGAGCAGCGTGCCCGCCAGGATGGACGGGGTCAGGATGGGCAGCATCACGCGCCGGAACGTGGTCCAGGACCGCGCCCCGAGATCCAGCGAGGCCTCGCTCAGCTTGGGGTCATAGGCTTCGAGCGCAGACACGGTGGCCCGTACCACAAGCGGGATGTTTCGAATGAAATAGGCCAGCGGCAGCAGCCAGAAGCTACCGACCAGTACCTGTCCGAAGCCGGCCACCGTGGGTTCGTTGAACGTCACGATGAGGTTGATGGCGATCACCGTGCCCGGTATCGCAAAAGGGAGCATGGCGATGGTCCGAAATGCTGCCCGTCCGCGGATGGAGCCCTGCGTGATCAGAAGTCCGGCCGCCACGCCGAAGACCACATTGGCAGCCGTTGCCACCGAGGCCATGAACAGACTGTTCCGGATGGGCTCGAAGACGTCAGCCTGCGAGAACAGGGAGCCGTAGTTGGCAAAGGTGTAGGCCTGGGGCAGGACCTGATAGGTCCAACTGCCTTCCTGGACGAATGAGATGAGGACCACGACCGCGATCGGCAAGAGGAGTATCACCAGAAGCACCAACCCCACCGTGCCCACAAGGCCTCGAAGCCACCCGCTGGTCAGCGGGATGGGTGGCGCCCCCGCCCCCTTGGACGCGGAGGTGCCGGTCCGCGATTTGCGATCCATTTCAATGAGTCCGAGGAAGGCCAGACAAATGATGGTCAGGAGGCTGGCCACGGCCGCGGACATCTCCAGATTGCCGTTGGTCTTATAGTTGTAGATCTGGAGCGTCAGGAAATTCTCCGTGCCCGCGAAGAGGAGCGGTGCCGTGAACGAGGCCATGGAGATCATGAACACCAGCAGAGACGCGCTCACCAGTGAAGGCCGCAGGAGCGGCAGCAGAACGCGAGTGAAGGTGGTCCAACCGGAGGCCCCCAAGTCTCCGGATGCTTCGATCACCGAACGATCAATGCCCCGGAAGGCCGCCGAGACGAACAGGTAGAAGTACACGTAGAACGAGTACACGTGGACCAGCCAGACGGCGGGCAGGCCCTCGAAGGCGAAGGGCACAGAGTCCAGACCCAGGAGGACCTGCAACCCCCGGGGGATTATGCCGGATTCTCCGTAGAGAAACAGGAATGCCAGCACACCGACCAGCGGCGGAAGTGCCAGAGGCAGTGCAGCGATGCCCATCAGCAACCGCCGGAACGGGAAGTCGAACCGGAAGAAGCCGTAGGCCATTGTGGTCCCCAGCACGCCCGCGCCGAGGACCGAAAGCACTGAGATCCAGACGGAGTTGACCAATGCTCGCGTATTTGCGTTTCCGCGCAGCGTGATCAATTCGCCCAGCCCCTCGGCCTTGAGGCCTTCCGCGAACATCTGGAGGCTGGGGTAGAGGACGTAGGCACCCAGGATCAGCGCGACCGGTACGGCCAGGATCCAGGACCGCCGCCGGTCCAGCAGACGGGCGGATGGGGCAGTCGGGCGCACGCTACAGGTTGGCGCGGCCTTCCAGGGCGCGGGTCAGCGTAGCCTCGTCGGCAAACTCCAGGTCACCGCCGATCGGGAGACCGCGGGCAATCCGCGAAACCCTGACGCCGAACGGCTCAAGCAGTTGGCCCAGGTAGTAGGACGTGGTATCGCCCTCCACGTTGGGGTTCATGGCCAGGATGACCTCGCGGATGGCCACCGCCGGGGCATCTTCGGCCTCCTCGAGGGGGTCCCGATGGCCATCGTGCACCCGCTGCACCAGCTCACGAACCCGCAGATCCTCGGGCCCGACCCCATCGAGCGGGGAAATCACGCCACCGAGGACGTGGTAGAGCCCGTCAAATTCGTTGGTCCGCTCGATGGCCAGCACGTCATTGGGTTCCTCCACCACGCAGAGGACACTGCGGTCCCGGCGGGGTGCCCGACAGATGGGGCAGGGGACATGATCCGTGACGTTGTAGCAGACCGTGCAGGTGGTCACGTTGTCCTTCACGGCGACCAGCGCCTCCGCGATTCCGACCACCTCTTCCCGCGACATCTTGAGTATGTACGCGGTCAGGCGCCGGGCCGTCTTTCGCCCGATGGTCGGCAGCTTGGCAAACTGCTCAACCAAAGCCTCGACTGATTCGGACGTGAACTGCACCTAGAGGCCCAGGCCGGACAGGTCCATGCCAGGCGGGAGGAAGGATCCCGCCGCCTTGGACATCTGGTCCTTGGCAACGCCGGCTACTTCCTCCAGCGCCTTGTTGACGCCGGCAATCAGCAGGTCTTCCAGCATCTCCGGGTCATCCGGGTCAATCACCTGGGGCTCAATCTTGACGGCGGTGATGCGCTGCTGTCCGTTTGCTGTGACCTTGACCATGCCACCGCCGGCCTCGGCGGTAACCGTGACCTGAGCCAGAGCTTCCTGCGCTTCGGCCATCTTGCGCTGCATGTCCATCATCTTGCCGAACATGTCAGCCATGTTTACACCATCACTCATCGGTTGATCGAGCTTGCGTTCGCGAAATCGGGGCTACCATACGATCTCCCCGCCGAACCGCTCCATCAGGAGACGCATGGCCGGGTAATCTTCACAGATCTTGGTGAGAGCTTCCTGGGGATCCACATCCAGGGTCGAGATGTCAGCCTCCGGGCGAATAAGCCCGTTGATCTCAAACTCAATGCGGGTCACGCCTTCGTGTCCCGCTTCGGCGAGGCCGCTCAGGATGTCGTCGTGTGCCTCCTTGAGCACGCGGGCGTGGAATTCGTCCGGGACAACCAGAGTCAGGACGGATGCGTCGCGGATCTCTGCGTCTGCATGTTGAAGCAGTGCTCCCAGGTGGATGGCCTGAGCACGGACTGACTCGACCACCGTCTCCCAGCCGGAAATGGACTCCCCGTTGGGCGGTCGTTCAAGAACCTGCACTGCGGAGTCTGCCTCGGCAGGCTGGGCGCTGGCCGTCGGCTCATCTCGAGTGGAAATGGCTGGCTTGCCCAGGGCCGGTTTCCCGAAAATGTCCATGGTGCCCGGGGCGGTTGAGGCCGGGGCAGGTGTGGACCGCTTGGGAGCCGGGGCGGCGGGCGAAGGGGCCGCGGCGGGCTTTGGAGGTGTAGGCCTCGAGGTCTCGTTGGATTCCTCTGTGAGCGCGGGTTCCGGTGCGGACTCGGGCGCCGGTGCAGGTGTGGGCGCGGTTGTCGGCGCAGGTGCCGGCTCGGGCTGAGCGGCTTGGGCCGGCGCGGGTGCTGGCTCAGGGGCGGCGGCCGGCGCGGAGGCGGCACTCGGTTGAACGC
>JABDJZ010000521.1 GCA_013003255.1 Rhodothermales bacterium | reverse complement strand
TCTTGGTAGACCTCAGCAAAATCAACTGTTTACCGCAAAGAAGATGGGCGCCAGACCAAAGACGCTGACCAAGAAGGACGTTGCCCGCAGGGTATCGGAGCTGGTCGACAGTCCCATCTACAAGTGTGAACCGTGGGTGGGGGCTGTGGTCGAAGCGCTCGGCGCGCTCATGATGGAGGCGGATCCGGAGGTGCGCATCGAGTTGCGGGACTTCGGCGTGTTCGAGGTCAAGAAGACCCGGGCCAAGCCAAAGGCGCGGAATCCTAAGACCAACGAGACGGTCTTCATCCCGAGTCGGCGGAAGACGCACTTCAAGCCGAGCAAGAAGTTGAAGTCCGTCCTGCAGAAGCCTCTGTTGGACCTGAACTACGAAGTCCCGGAGGGCAGTGCCGACCATGCGGGGGCGCCGCTCCAGGAGCTCATGGCAGAGGACAACGCGTACTAGCGTGACGGCTGCAGATCCGGGGCGCGTGGTGGCCGTTGACGTGGGGACCAAGAAGGTGGGCCTGGCCATGTCGGATCCACTCAGACTATTCGCCCAGCCGGTCGGGACGTTCGGGGATCGCGAGGCCCTCGACAAGCTGAAGGACCTGGCGCAGGCGGACGGCATCGCGCTCGCCGTCGTAGGCTGGCCGCTCACGGAAGATGGACGCGAAGGGAAGGCCACCCGAATGGTAAACATCTACATCCGGCGCATGCGAAAGGCCGTGCCCGGCCTCAAGGTCCTCCGGCAGGACGAGCGCTACACCAGTGAGGAGGCGCGCGCGCGGCTGTCCGAGGCGGGCAGTCGGGGGAAGGTGGATACCATGGCGGCCGGCATCATTCTGCAGGAATATCTTGACTCACAGCCGCAGCCTGCACCGGGGAACGTTTCGCTTGACTGACGTTCATCCGGGCCGGCCCGCGATGCGCATATGATTCTACCTGTTCACACATACGGCGACCCCATTCTTCGCGAGGAAACGGTAGTCGTCACCAAGAACTCGCCCGAACTCCAGCGTCTCATCGACGACATGATCGAGACCATGCACGGGGCCGCGGGCATCGGTCTGGCCGCGCCACAGGTGGGGCGGACGGAGCGGGTCTTTGTGGTCGACCTGAGTCTTCTCATGGATGAGGAAGATCCTGAGACGCTGTCCTGGCCCGAGCAACCGATGGTCCTGATCAACCCGGAGATCATCGCCGAGTCTCAGGACGAGGTGGAGTTCGAGGAGGGATGCCTCTCCATTCCGGACCTGCGAGAGTACGTGGCCCGTCCGGAAGCCGTCCGCGTCAAGTACCTGGACCGCAACCTGGAGCCGCAGGAACTGGAAGCGACGGACATGCTGTCCCGCGTGATCCAGCACGAGTACGATCACCTGGATGGCGTGCTGTTCATTGACCGAATATCCGCCTTCCGCCGCCGGCTCCTTCGGCGCCGCCTGAAGGACATGGCAGACGGCATTGTCGAGGCCGAGTATCCACTGGCCATCGACGTGGCCTGAACTCAGGAGCGCCGGCCTTTCCCCAGGAGCGCGCCCGTTAGTGGCGCCGCGGCCTCCGTCAGGAGCCCCGCCTCATCCCCAGGAGTGCACAGCCGAAGAATGCGGCGGCTTGCACCAGTACGATGGTGGCCCCACTGGGCAGGTCCGCCTCGAAGGCCAGGAATAGGCCGGCCACCGAGGAGATCACGCCGATCAGCACGGCCAGCCCGGTCATCATGACGAAACGCTGGGTGACCAGGCGTGAACAGGCGGCGGGAATCACCAGGAAGGCGGCCATCAGGATGATGCCGACCATCTTTACCGAGACCACGACGGCCACGGCCATCAGCACGAACAGCAGATAATCATCCCGATCCACCGGCAGGCGGTCCGCGCGGGCCGCGTCAGGGTCAAAGGTGGCGTAGGCCCACCGGCCCCATAGTCGGGGGAGCGTGGCCACCGCCAGCAGCGCCGTAGCTCCTCCCAACAGAAGGTCGGTCGGCCCGACAGCCAGGACGGAGCCAAAGAGATAGGTGAACGCGTCCACGTTGACACTCCGCCTTAGCGAAAGGAACACCAGTCCCATGGCTACCGCCACGGCAAAGAAGACTCCCACGGCGGTGTCACCGGCCAGTCGGGTGTGACGGCGAATCCAGTTGATGGCCACGGCCACGAACACGGTAAAGGGCAGCGCAACCCATAGTGGCTCGGTGCCCAGCAGCAGTCCCAGCGCCACGCCGCCGAAGGCTGCATGCGCCAGACCGGCTCCCAGAAAGCTGAGCCGGCGCTGGACCACAAAGACTCCCAGGTAACTGGCCGTAGCTCCGACCAGGACGGCGGCCAGGAGGGCGCGTTGAAAGAACGGGTAAGCCAGTGCCTCCATCATGCCCCCGTGACACCGTGGGCGTGACCGACGTGCCCGAAGGCCGCTCTGACGTGCTCCTCGGCCAACGCTACCGCAGGCGTACCAAAGCTGATCTGGGTTTGCTTGAGCAGCAGCACCTTGGAAGCGTGGTGCATGGCGGCATCCCAGTCGTGCGTCACCAGAAGAACGGTACCCTGCTGCTCGGAGCAGTAGGACTCCAGGAGCGCGTAGAGATCCGAAGTGCCGGCGGCATCGATCCCGGTCTCCGGCTCGTCCAGGATGAGCACCTGGACGTCCGTGGCCAATGCCCGGGCCAGGTACACACGCTGCAGTTCTCCGCCCGACAACTCACTCACCTGGCGGTCGGCCAGATGCTCGGCGCCAACACGACGCAATGCCTTCAGGGACCAGTCGCGCCTCGCTGCATCCAGCCGCCCGGGCCAGGCATTCCGTTGCACGCTGGCCACGAGTTCGATGGCCTGTGCCGGGAACGTCCGGTCCATCGACTTGATCTGGGGGACATAGCCGATGGCTCCGGCGGCACACGCTCCTGGCGCGGCACCCGCAATGCGGACTTGGCCGCGGGCCAGGGGCACAAGTCCGATGAGGCTTCGGATCAGGGTAGACTTGCCGCTGCCGTTGGGTCCGAGTACAGCCACCAGTTCGCCGGGTCGCGCCGCGAAGGTGATATCGCGAAGCACATCCCGCTGGCCCAGTCGGACGGCCAGTTTCTCTATGGCAATCGAAGGGTTCACGGTGCGATGAGTCCGATGATGGCGTCAATCAGCGCAAGGTACCCTTCCACCGGGCGGCTCGATCCAATGGGGTCAATCCTGACCAGGCGGGCTCCGGACGCACGGGCTACTTCCTGCGCGGCCAGTTCGGGAAACCCGGTTTGTGCCACCACAAGACCGGCGTCACGAGCGGTCTCGATGGACCTCGCAACATCCCCTGGGCTGGGCTCAACGCCTTCTGTGGGGGCGATGGGCGTCTCTTCCCGGACTCCGAATCGCGCAGAGAACGCGCTGAGGTATATCCCCGACGGCACAAGGCGCGTTCCGGACAGGCGTTCCACGCCAGCGGGCACGAATTCCTCGAGCTCTGCGGTGAACCGAGCCTGGCGCTCCCGGATGGCGGGACAGTCTTCAGGAAGGACCTGGCACAGGGTCTCGGCGAGACGGGGCAGGGCGTTCCGGACGTGGAGCGGGTCCAGCCAGCCGTGAGGATCCTCGCCCTCAGGTGTAAGCCACCAGACGTTTGCTGTACCGATTCTTGCCACCCAGCCATCGACGTCCTCGTGAATGGCAAGAATCTGCGTGGCCTCCGAGGCCGCCATCACGGCAGAAGGAAGCGGATCGTATGCGTGGGGAGAGACGCCCGGGGGGAGAAGCACGGGGATCTCTACCTCGGGACCAAGGAGTTCCGCCGCCACGAGTCGCACGGGCTCAACCGTGGCCACGATTCGGGCCTGACCGGAGGACGCAGGGTCCCCGCCGGATTGGCAGGAGACCAGAGTCAGCGCGAACAGGGCCAGGATCGGGATGAGGCCGACGATGCGTTTCAAGACAGTGCCTCCGCCAGCCGACCCGCGGTCTCCGAAAAGGGCCGGAACGCCACCCCGAGTTCGGAGCGGGCCCGGTCATTGCGATAGCACGATCGGTGGCCGGTTACTCTGGCCGACTCGCGTGTCATCAGGGGCTTCCGACGGGTAATGGTGGCCCCGAACTCGCTGAGTGCGCCGAGCAAGAGGGCCGCTCGCATCGATACGCGACGCCGCGGAGGATCCACGCCAAACGCGTCGGCCAACGTCCGGATAATCTTATCCCAGGAGAGATTTTCGCCAGCGAGGATGTATCGCTCGCCGGAAACGCCGAGACGCATGGCGGCCACATGCCCTTCGGCCACGTCCTCGACGTCTACCACGTTGGTGGCGCCGGACGGAATGGCGGGCAGTTTCCCGTCGCGGATCTTCTCGGCGATCACGGTGGTGTTCTCCCCGGATCGTCCTGGCCCCATGATAAGGGATGGGTTCACCAGCACCGCATCGAGTCCCTCTGCGATAGCCCGATGTACCTCCAGTTCGGCCAGGTGCTTGGACCGGGCATAGGCCGTGTTCAAGGGTGATTCCGTCCAGACCACGCCCTCGTCCAGGCAGTCCGTGTTGCCCTCACTGCGGCCCAGTGCGGCAATGGACGACGTATGGACTACCCGGGAGACCCCGAGCCGCAAAGCGGCGTCCACAACGTTGGCCGTGCCCTGCACGTTGACCGCCATCATCGGGGGGACCTCCGACTTCCCGCCGAACCCGACGAACGCGGCACAGTGGTAGACCTGCGATATTCCGGAAACGGCGTCCTGGAGCGAATCGACGTCCAGCACATCGCCCTCGGCAACCTCCAGGCCGGGCAGGTCAGAGAGATCACCCAGTCTGTCGGGTCGGCGCACAAGGGCACGCACATCCAGTCCCTCACTGAGAAGTCTGCGGACCAGATGAGAGCCCAGGAAACCGGTGGCTCCGGTTACCAGGACACGTCCAGTCACGCCTCTACCTCGATGAGGAGGTCATCTTTGCCCACCGCATCGCCTACGTGCACCATGACCCGCTTGACGATGCCGTCCGCACCTGCACGGAGCTCGTTTTCCATCTTCATGGCCTCGAGCACCACCAGCCCATCGCCCACGGAGACCTCCTGACCGGGCTCGACCATCACGGACAACACCAGGCCGGGCATCGGTGCGCGGACCTCACGATCCTGGGCCGCGGTGCCTGCCTCGAACCCCATCTCCTCAAGCAGGAGTGCACGGCGGTCCTTCCAGGTGATTGACCGCTTGCCGGCCGCGGTGCGGACCACGATGCCGTCTTCGGACCGGGATTCTATGGTAAGCAACCTGCTCGTGCCGCGGTGAAGGACCGCGTATCGACCGTCGCCGAGTTCCCTGGTGCGGAGCGAGGTGTCGCCCTCCTCGTCAAACACCAGCGTACCGTCAGAGTCCAGATTGCGTGACTGGTCGCCCAGTTGGATCAGGTAGGTATCGCGTGCCATAGCGGGTACTAGATTGGCAACCAATATACTCCGGGTGCTCCACCTGGATTGGGAGGATTCCGTGACGAGCATCACCACTGAAATGATGATAAACGCCTACGCCAGCGGGTACTTCCCGATGGCGGAGCCCGATGAGGATGGCCAGATATACTGGTACCTCCCGGAGGTGCGTGCCCTTCTCCCGATCGATTCGCTGCACATCCCACGGAGCCTGGCCAAGGTGATCAGGCAGGGGCGGTTTCAGCTGTTCCGGAACCGGGATTTCGACGCGATTATCCGCCACTGTGCGGATCGTGACGAAACGTGGCTGTCGCCCGAACTCGTCGAGGTGTTCATGCGCCTCCACCGGGAGGGTTGGGCCCACTCCGTGGGTGCCTGGCAAGGCGATCGTCTGGTGGGTGGGGTCTACGGCCTGGCGCTGGGCCGGGCGTTCTTTGCAGAGTCGATGTTTCATCTGGAGACCGATGCTTCCAAGGTGGCTCTGGTCGGCCTCGTGGACTGGCTCAGGTCGCAGGAATTTGAACTGCTGGACATCCAGTTCATGACGGAGCACCTTCGGAGATTCGGTGCGTTCGAGATCACGGCCGACGCCTACCAGGAGCGGTTGGACCACGCACTCCTCGCATTCGACTGATTTTCAACCCCGGCAGTGACCCTTCGCTGCCCATCGGCATTGATCCCCACACCCCATGGATTCGGTAACCCGCATAGGAGTCTTTACCTCCGGAGGCGATGCCCCCGGCATGAATGCGTGCGTACGGGCTGTCGTCCGTACGGCGCTGTCCCACGACCTCGAGGTCATGGGCATCCGGCGCGGCTACCAGGGCATGATCGAAGGTGACATCGTGGAGATGGACGCCAAGAGCGTGTCCAACATCGTTCAGAAAGGTGGGACCATTCTGAAGAGCGCCCGATCCGACCAGTTTCGCACGGCCGAGGGCCGGGCTACTGCTGCCAGAAACCTGAAGGAGGCGGGGATCGGTGGGCTGATTGCCATCGGCGGAGATGGCTCACTCCGCGGTGCGGCCATCTTCTATGATGAGCATCAGGTCCCGCTCGTGGGTTGTCCGGGCACCATCGACAATGACCTGTTCGGAACCGATGAGACCATCGGCTACGACACGGCCATGAACACGGCCCTGGACAACATTGACAAGATCAGGGACACCGCAGACGCGCACGACCGTCTCTTCCTGGTGGAGGTCATGGGCCGTGACGCAGGGTTCATCGCGCTCAACTGCGGAATCGGTGGCGGCGCCGAACTTGTGCTGATCCCGGAAATGCTCTCGGATCTCGACGAGGTAAAACGTCAGATTCGATCCCAGATGAGCACCCAGTCGCGCTCGGCCGTGGTTGTCGTGGCGGAGGGTGACGAACTGGGCGGCGCCAATTCGGTGGCGGCTGCCCTTCGGGACGATTCCTCCTTTGACCACGTGGACCTGCGGGTCTGCATACTGGGCCACACACAACGGGGCGGCGCGCCTTCGGCCAGAGACCGTGTCCTGGCCAGCCGCCTGGGTGTCGCGGCCGTCGAGGCCTTCATGGAAGGACGCT
Source organism: Rhodothermales bacterium (assembly GCA_013003255.1). GTDB lineage: Bacteria > Bacteroidota > Rhodothermia > Rhodothermales > UBA10348 > JABDJZ01. The sequence goes on along the minus strand of JABDJZ010000521.1, from coordinate 2,053 downwards.
ACAACGTCATGGTTGGGATCCAGGACGGCGACATTCGCCTTACGCCCTCCCGAAACGTTTGGGGCCGCAAGAAGGCCATCAATTACGAGCTGCTGAAGCTCATAGAACTTCTCAGGTAACCCTTGGCAACGCAGAATTACCCCTCACCGGCGGCGGCAGAAGGCAAGAAGGCCGATGTGGCGACGATGTTCGACACCATCGCGCCGCGCTATGACTTCCTGAATCGCGTGCTGAGCATGGGGATTGACAAGGGGTGGCGCCGACGGGTCATTCGCATGCTTATGGACGATGCGCCGAGCCGGGTGCTTGACGTGGCGACGGGGACCGGAGACCTGGCCATTGCCGCGGCCGACGCAGGAGCAAAGGAGGTCATCGGAGTCGATATCGCCGAGGAGATGCTGGCCGTGGGACGCCGGAAACTGCCTGGCAGGAAGCTCACTGAGAAGGTGACGCTCCAGTACGGTGATGCCGAGCACCTGCCGTTTGACGACGGGGCCTTTGATGCGGCCACCGTGGCGTTCGGCGTCCGCAATTTCGAGAACCTGGATGCGGGTCTGAAGGAGATGGAGCGCGTCCTGCGACCCGGGGGACAGTTGATTGTGCTGGAGTTCAGCCAGCCAACGGCATTTCCCATCAAGCAGGGCTACGGGTTTTACAGTCGGCACATCCTGCCACGCATCGGCGGTTGGCTGTCCGGCGATTCGGGTGCCTATCGCTACCTTCCTGATTCGATTGCGGTCTTCCCGCATGGCGAGGACTTCCTGAATCGCATGCGCAGCGCCGGGTACTCGGACGTGTCGCAACGACGGCTCACGTTCGGAATCGCCTCGATCTACTCCGGTCGGGCCGGCTCGAAATAGTCCGCCGGACGGGACGTGCTGCGGCCGACGCTTTGACTAGCGTCGGTACTTGGTCAGGCAGCACTCGTTGGTCCGGCCGCGCTGCCGGTACTCCACCTGATCCATCAGGCGGTGCATGATGTGGACACCCAGACCTCCGGCCCGTCGAGAGCGCGCGATGCGGGCGAGGTCAGGCTCCTGGTAGGCGTCGGGGTTGAAGCCCACGCCTTCGTCCCGAATGCGGACGGTAAACCGGTCGGGCTTTACAATGACGGCGATGTCGATGGGCTGGTCCGTATTCCCACTGTAGGCGTGCTCAATGACATTGGCGCAGGCCTCGTCAACGGCCATCTTCAACTGCTGCACGGAGTCCTCCGGCAACCGCGCCTTCTCGGCATGGATTTCCACGAACTGCCGCACGTCCTCCAGATACCTGGTGGAGCTTGGAATGGTCAGTTTGTGGATGCGGTTGGCCAAGGTGGTCTCAGGCGCTCGGTGCGGGTGACTGAAACTTGGTCACGGCCTCATCTTCGGACTCCGTGATGTCGAAGAGCATCGGAAAGCCCAGGAGATCAAAGACGTTGTACACCTTGGGCTGCAGCGCAGCGATCTTGATGTCGCCGCCTTTCTCGCGGATCTCCTCGATGTGGGCCATGAAGACGCCGAGACCGGCGCTGGAGATGTACATGAGGTTGGCCCCATTGACCAGAATCTGGACGCACTCGTCCTGCTGGCACTTCTCGATGGCGGCCTCCAACTCGGCCGCGGTATGCGCGTCAAGCTCACCCCGGAGGTCGAGAACCTGCACGCTCCCGACAGATCGGAATCCTACTGAAAAACTGCTCATGCTATCTGCGAGGGTATCGTGGTCGGAGTAGGCTCGAAACTACGCGAGTTCCGCTACGCGCGCCACGCCATGGGTGTCCAGGGGAATATCTGCGTGGGGGCCGTGCCATTTGAGCACGACCATGGTCATGTCGTCGCCGTAGTCACCGTCGTCGGTGACGAATGTGTTCAGGTCTGCAATGAGTTGGTTGTGGATTTCACCGGCGCTCTCGTGCCTGAGGTCAGCCAGAACTTCCAACAGACGGTCGTACCCGTATTCCTCGCCGTCGGGGGCGCGGGACTCGACTACGCCGTCGGTATACAGGACGAACACGTCGCCGGGCTGAAGATGAATGGTGGCTTCAGTCAGAGACTGTCTGAACAGGACC
>JABDJZ010000337.1 GCA_013003255.1 Rhodothermales bacterium | reverse complement strand
GAGTAGAGGACCGTGAGACCGGACTTCCGCTTCCCGGCGCGCACGTGTTCGTCACCGAACGGAGTCTCGGGACCGTGACCAGCCGGACGGGGACCTTTGCGTTTCCCACCATGCCGGAGGGTCCTCAGCGGGTTCGTGTTTCCTTCCTGGGGTACGCCACGCTGGACACACTGCTCAACGCCCGACCGGAGCCTCACCGGCTCACGATTGCACCAAGCCTGGTGTCCACTGCAGGGGTGATCATCGAGGCGCCGGAAATCCGGCCGGGGGACCAGGCGCCTCTCCCCGGCATGCTGGCGCCGCCGCTGGCGCTTCTGGAACGCCTGCCGGCGTCGCTTGGCGGCCAGGACCTGCTGGAGGCGCTCAGTTGGAGTCCGGGGGTCCGACGCGCCGGAGAGGTGACGGGTGGACTGTTGATTCGTGGCGCCGGGCCGGATCAGAACCTCTATCTGCTGGACGGCGCTCCCGTTTACCACCCCTGGCACGCCTTCAGCCTCATTTCCACCTTTCAGACAGAGACTTTTCGATCCGCGCGCCTGTACCGCGGCTCCTACCCGGCGGAGTTTGGGGGGCGGCTATCTGCGGTCCTTGACGCAGACCTGGCGGACGGAAGCGGCACCGAGCCCGAGGTTTCGGCCGCCCTGAACACCCACAGCGCGCGGTTCATCATCGAGGCACCGCTTTCCAGGAGGGCCTCATTCATGTTGGCCGGAAGGCGGTCCTACGTGGATCGTCTCATTGGACGCCAGCATCCAGTCTCGGACGCCGCCGGACGGGTGGATACCCTCCGAACCGGATACTATTTCTACGATTGGGTGGGGAAGGTGGTCTTTCGCCCCGATGACCGAAGCCGCCTTTCGATCATGTCCTACCGGGGTCGCGACGAACTGGACCTGCGCCTGCCGTTTGACCTCTCGCTGGATCTTTCCTCCTGGCTGCGCCCCACGGACCTCCTGTTCGAGGTCGGGCAGTTCTGGCGAAACAGCGTGGTGAGCACCCGATACGAACGACTTCTCTCCGCCCGGTGGTATCTCGTGGCCACGGCGCACCATTCCCGATACCAGGCAGCCGAGGAAGCCTTCCTCCGACCCTCGCTCTCGAGCAGCGTGCGGAGCGACTACCAGGTGGACATCCGCGACACCGGCGTCCGACTGGATCTGGACTACTTCCACTCGGCTACGAACCGCATGCGACTTGGCGTGCAGGCCGTCGGGCGCGATTTCGAATCCGACATCGACGCGCTGATCGACTACAACCCGAACCTGTCCGAGCGGCTCCGGGAGGCCAGCAACAGCCGGGCTGTCGAATTGTCGGCATACCTGCAGAGCACCTGGCTGGTGAGCCGATCGCTGGAGGTCCGTTCCGGGCTACGGGCTTCGGCCTTTGGTTCGGACCGAATCGCGCGAATCGAACCCAGGTTCAGCGTGCAGTGGACCGGGCATCCGCGCCTGCTGCTGATCCGGGCATCCTACAACCGGACACACCAGTACCTGCACCGGATACGCGATCGCCACTCCTTCCTGTATGACTTGGTCTCCAGTCGCTGGATTCCGTCCAGCCGGTCCGTGGCCCCTGCGCGAGGCACGGAAGCAGCCTTCGACGTCGAATCCCGACCCGGCGACTGGTCGCTGCGGACGTCTGCCTACTGGCGCAGCCAGGCACACGTGCTCTTGCCCCGGGACGCCTTCCAGGCAAAGAGCGAACTGGCCGGCCCAGGCATTGACATCGGCACCTTGCTGGGGCAGTACGAGGCCGGTGATGCACGGGCCGTCGGCGTCGAGGGATCCGCAGCATTCCAGGCTGGCGGCGTGCTTGCGACGCTGGCCGCCTCAGTGGAACGATCCGAGACACGGGGACCGTCGGACCCGGCTGGATATATCCTGGCGCGCTATGATGTACCGGTGTCCCTCAGATCCTACCTCGAGCGTCGAACTGCCACGTGGAGCTATGGAATCGGAGCCATTGTCCGGTCGGGCTATCCCATCACGGTTCCGGTGGCGGCCTACCAGGCATCGGGACCGCTGGATGATGAGCCGACCACCTACCTGTATCGCCCGGCGACGCACAACGGACGATTGCCCCTCTACTGGCGGCTGGACGCCAATGTCGGGCGAAGGTTCGACTTCCTTGATCTGAGCTGGCATGCACAACTCCAGGTCTACAACGTGCTGAACCATCGAAACATCATTGGGCGCTTCTTTGAGCCGGAGGGTGCCGGGGTCCGGGTTGTGCAACGACGGGGCCTCCCCATCCTGCCACTCTTCGAACTGCGTGTTGACCTGTGAGATGGTGGATTCCCATAGCCCTCTTGGCTTTGCTGGGGTGTGACACCGTCGAGCCGGAGCCGGACGTCCTCGTCGTCGAGGCATTTGTTCAGCCCAACCAACCCCTCCCGACCATCCGTGCGTCCCGGGCAGTGCCGCTGGACCAACCCTACCAAGCCACCCCGGCAACCGGTGCCGAAATAGTGTTCTTTCTGGATGGACGGCGTCAGGCCTACGAGCCGGCCGCCACGCCCGGGAGCTATCAGTCGGTAACGGGTATGCTGGCACTGCCAGGCCAGTCGTTCAGCCTGACAGTCAGACATCAGGGTGACGTGGCCACCGGTGAGGGCACCGTGCCGCCGCTGCTGACGGTCGACAGCGTGCATGTGGGCGTGCCGGCTGCACCTATCCGTGCCGTCCTGCTGGATTCCCTGGCGCTGCCCCTGGACACGCTTGCTGTTTCACAGACCGGCTTCATCTACCCCATCGACGTCACCATTTGGTGGAACGCACCGGGGACCACAGCCGACTTCTGGGTCGAGACCTCTGTGGTTCCTGTGGAAAGCTTCAGCTCCCGGCTGATCGACTTCTTCCTGCCCTCCACGTCCGTCCTCGAGGAGCCTCCGGCCAGTCTGGGACAACGTAGTTGGACAGGGGTTTACGCCGTGCCTGTTTCGGGAGCGGAAGACCCAATGCCGGCACATCGCATTCGTGCCGCCGTGGTCCGCGGCTCGCTGGATTACGCCCGCTATGCGCTGTCCAGGAATGATCCGGAGCGCCGGGAGCCTATCAGCAACGTAAATGGCGGCATTGGCATCATCACCGGGATCGCCCTGGACTCCCTGAGCGTGCACGTTCAATGAGTGAAGACACGCATCGCCGGTCCGAGCCCCGGACCGGAGTCATTTCCGCCACCTCCGTCCAGGCACGGGATCCCAACCGCATATCGATATTTGTCGAGGGCACGTTTTCCTTCGGGATGCCGCTCGAGGCGGCCCTGGAAATGGATCTCCGGAAGGGGCTTGAGATGGACGAAGTCCTGCTGGCCCGGTGCCTGGCAGCGGACGAGGAATACAAGGCGCGCAAAAAGGCCCTGAACCTGCTGGCATTCCGCCAGCGTAGCACGGGTGAACTGGATGAGCGCCTTCGCCGTGCGGGATTCTCGGACGCCGCCCGCCGGGCCGCGCTGGCACGCATGCAGAAACTGGGCTATCTGGATGATGCCGCTTTTGCGGAGGCATTCGCGCGGGATCGGATGGGCGTTCGCGGGCATGGGCGACGCCGGGTACTGCTGGAACTCGGGCGGAAGGGCATCGCCCCCAGCCTTGCCGAACAGGTGGTCGCCCTGGTATCCGAGGGTCGGAATGAGGTCGAGGATGCGCTGGCACTGGCCCGCAAGAAAGCGCGCTCGCTTCGTCGACTGGACAATCCCCGCAAGAAGCGCGAGAGGCTCTGGGGACACCTTTCTCGCCGGGGCTTTGAGTCAGACGTGATTCGAGCGGCCCTGGCTCAACTGGCCGAGGAGACCATCGACGAGCCCCGAAATGCCGGGACCGAAGAAGATCCCATGCCGTAGTATCCCCGAATCGACCGTCACGGTATGCCCTACCAAGTCCGATACGCACCGACCAAGTTCACTCCGGATCGCATCATCCGGACCGTGATCTATGTGCTCCTGGCTCTTGGAGCCGTCGCGCTTGTCTGGTACTTCGCCCGGCTGGTGGCCTACCTCCTGATCGGGATGGCCCTGGCCTACATCATGCGGCCGGTGAATGACTGGATCGAAAGCACCGGTGTGTCCAAGATGACCGCGCTGGCGCTGACCTTCCTGACCTTCCTTGGCCTGGTGGGTCTACTGCTGACCTATCTCGTGCCGTTCGTCGCCGGCCAGATTACAGAGGTGTCCAGGCAGCTGTCCCCGGACGGGGTGGCACGGACGGTGGCCGAGCGGATTGCGCTCTGGCTGCCCGTGGATGCCGAGTCTGTGCGCGAAGCCATGTTCGGCGCACTGGAGACCCTGATGCGGGAGGATCGCATCACCTCTTTGGCCGGATCCGTCATCGACCTGTTCACCAACATCTTCTACGCGGTCCTGGTGATCCCCTTCGTGACGTTCTTCTTCCTGAAGGACGGCCCGCGGATTCGCACCGGACTGCTCGAGATCGTACCGAACCGGTACTTCGAGATTTCCTTGGGGATCGTGGACAAGGTCGAAATGAACATCGGTCGGTACTTCCGTGCCCTGCTGCTGCAGAGCCTCTCGATTGCCACCATCTCGACCATTCTTCTGCGCATCGTCGGTCTGGATTACGCATTGGCCGTCGGCCTTTTCGCCGGGCTTGCCAACACCATCCCGTATTTCGGTCCCATCATCGGCGTGCTGGCCGGCGCCGTGGTCGGCATTTCGCAGACGGGAGACTTTGCGCTATTCCCCGGCGTCGTCCTGGCCATGGCCATCACGCAGATCACTGACAACCTGCTGCTCCAGCCTCTCATTTTCTCCCGGGCTGCCCGTGCGCACCCGCTACTGATTCTCTTTGTGGTGCTGATCGGCGCGCAGCTGGCCGGGATCGTGGGCATGCTCATCGCCATCCCGCTCACCACCACCCTCACGGTGGTAGTCAAGGAGGTTCTCTGGAGCATGCGTACCTACCGGAGCCTGCGGACCGCATGACCGAGGCCCTCAACGCCATCCGTGAGATCACGGATCTTCGACCGCGCCTGGCCCTTGTCCTGGGATCAGGTCTGGGTGAACTGGCGGACACGTTGCCCAACCCCACCGTCGTTCCCGCCCGGGACATTCCCGGCTATCCCGCTTCCACGGTGCAGGGACACAAGGGTCGTCTGATCTTTGGAACGCTCGAGGACTGCGATGTGGTCTTCGTACAGGGGCGGTCCCACATGTACGAAGGGCTCACCCTGGAGCAGGTGACCTTCCCCGTCCGTCTGGCGGCGGCCCTCGGGGCATCTCACGTGCTACTGACCAACGCGGCCGGCGGGATCAACCGGGATTTTCCTCCCGGAACGCTGATGTGGATCAACGGGCACATCGACTGGATCGGACCGCGGCCTGATCTTCAGCCCGAGCCACTCATCCGGCGGGATTCCTACGACTCCGCATGGCTCGACTCCGCTGCCTCGGCCGCGGCAGCCGCTCGCATCCCGGTAGAACGGGGCGTCTACCTCTGGACGCTGGGCCCGAGCTACGAAACCAAGGCCGAGATCCGCGGCTTTCGGCGACTGGGGGCAGATGCCGTCGGGATGAGCACGGTCCCTGAGGCGCGCGCGGCGGCACACCTTGGACTCAAGGTGCTCGGCCTTTCCACCATCACCAATCCGGCAGCTGGGCTGAACTCGGAACCGCTCGGGCACGAGGAGGTGGTCGAAACCGGGCGCCGCATG
>JABDJZ010000513.1 GCA_013003255.1 Rhodothermales bacterium | reverse complement strand
CTATTTGGTTTCCTGACGGTCCTGTCCACGGGGCTGTTGACGCCGGGATGCGCCCCCGGTGGGACGGCGGGCGAGGACCTTTCGACCCGCACGATTCGTGTCGTGGCCACCACCAGCATGATCGCAGAACTGGTGCGCGAGGTCGGTGGTGAGCGTGTCGAGGTCGAGGGACTGATGGGTCCGGGCGTTGACCCCCACCTCTACAAGGCCAGCGAAGGGGACGTGGCGCGCATGTCACGTGCCGACGTCATCTTCTACAACGGCCTGCACCTTGAGGGGAAGATGGCCGAGCTGTTTGAGCAGATGGGGACCCTCCGGATCCCAACGTTTCCACTCGCGGACGCCGTTCCGGAAGACTCGCTGCTGATGTCCGAGTACTTCACGGGCAACTACGACCCACACATCTGGTTTGACGCGTCCCTATGGCGGCTGGCGATTTTCCGGGCTGCGGCCAGCCTGGCATCCATCGATTCGTCAAGCGCAGTCTTCTACCGCTCGAATGCGGTGCGTTACGCGCAGGAGGTGATGGCAGCGGACCGGTACGTCAAAGAGCAGCTGGCGGCACTCCCTCGCGAGAAGCGGATTCTGGTCACCTCGCACGATGCCTTCGGATACTTCGGCCGTGCCTACGGGTTTGAGGTCAAGGGCCTGCAGGGCCTGTCCACGGCGGCCGAGGCCGGCACGGCTGATGTGGCTGCACTGGCGGACTTCGTGGCCGAAAACCGCGTCCCGTCCCTGTTTACCGAGTCTTCCGTCTCCCCGCGGGGCATCGAAGCAGTCCGCGCCGCCGTTCGGGCTCGTGGCTTCGAGGTCCGGATGGGGGGCACCCTGTATGGTGATGCACTCGGTGCACCGGGATCCCCGGCCGGGACGTACTCCGGCATGGTCAGGTCAAACATCGACACCATCATCGCTGGGTTGACCAATCCCGGAGCAGGGTCATGAACCACGCCGTTGAAGTCCGTGACCTGACGGTAGCCTACCGCGAAAGACCGGTCCTCTGGGACATCGACCTCAACGTGCCGGAAGGGGTCTTGATGGCCATCGTCGGTCCCAACGGCGCCGGCAAGACTACGCTGATCAAGGCGGTTCTGGGCCTCGTCAAGCCGGCGGCCGGCGAGATCCTCATTTATGGCCGCTCCTTTGAATCGCAACAACGTCGGGTGGGCTACGTGCCGCAGCGCGGGTCCGTGGACTGGGACTTTCCCACCAACGTGCTGGACGTCGTAACCATGGGACTCTACGGCCGCCTGGGCTGGTTCAGGAGGCCGGGTCGGAATGAGCGAGCCAGTGCGCTTCAGGCCCTGGAGAAAGTGGGGATGGCCGATTTCGCGGATCGTCAGATCAGCCAACTCTCCGGGGGGCAGCAACAGCGGGTCTTCCTGGCTCGCGCGCTGGTTCAGGACGCGGATGTCTACTTCATGGACGAGCCGTTCCAGGGCGTTGATGCTACCACGGAGCGTGCCATCATCGCGCTGTTGCGAGAGCTACGCTCTGCAGGCAAGACTGTGGTGGTCGTGCATCACGACCTTCAGACAGTCCCCGAGTACTTCGACGAAGTCCTTCTGCTCAACGTCCGAAGACTGGCCTCGGGACAGGTGGACGAGGTGTTCACCGAGGAGAACCTCAGGAAGACCTACGGCGGCCGGGTTGGCTTTGTCGGTGCCCTGGCAGGAACGGCAGGTAGCGCTGGCACCGTCGGCGCGGCGGGCCGGGCAGGCCCCAAGGGTCCCGGCGGACTCTCCGGGCTGACTACCAAGGGCACGGGACCGGGCTGAGGCCATCGTGGAACTACTCGACTTCTTTTCGGACTATACCCTGAGAGTAGTGGCGCTGGGCGCAGCCGTGCTGGGCATGTCCAGCGGGGCGCTGGGGGCGTTTGCCGTTCTTCGGCGCCAGAGCCTATTGGGCGACGCCATATCCCACGCAGCCTTGCCAGGCATTGCTCTAGCCTTCCTGCTGACTGGATCTAAGGCACCGCTCATCCTGGTGCTTGGCGCGGCGATTGCCGGCTGGCTGGGAACGCTGCTGATCCTGGCCGTGACGGAGACCTCGCGCATCAAGTATGACAGCGCCCTGGGGATGATGCTCTCCGTGTTCTTCGGGTTTGGACTGGTCCTCCTGACCTTCATCCAGAAGCGTCCGGACGCCAATCAGGCCGGCCTCGATACCTATCTGTTCGGGCAGGCGGCATCCCTCAGAGTGAGCGATGTCGTAATGATGGCGGTCATCGCCTCCGTGGCGCTCGCTCTGGTGTACATGCTCTGGAAGGAGTTCAAGGTGCTCT
>JABDJZ010000501.1 GCA_013003255.1 Rhodothermales bacterium | reverse complement strand
ACGTTCACGTTCCCACCGCGCCCGCCTACGGGCTGGTGGAGCCGCGCGAGAGAGATCGTCCGGATCTTGTTGAGGTCGTTACCTCGAACGACCCGGAGCGCTGGCAGCGCGACTTGACGAACGATTTCCAGGGTCCGGTGGCGGCTGCCTTTCCGGCCGTTAGTCGCGCTCTGGATGGACTTCGGACCGCAGGCGCGCGCTACGCGGCCATGAGCGGGTCGGGGTCAGCCGTCTTCGGGGTGTTTGATTCCGAGCTGGACGCGATGATGGCGGCCGACGAACTCGCGGCCGACGGGTGTCGGACCTGGAGCGGCATGGCGGACGGCTGCGCGCGCCACGTCGCCGCGGCACCAGCCCTACCAGCCCACGCGGTCCCGCGGCCGCCGGTCATCAAACCGGTCCTCGAAGTCCAGTTCGTCCTGGTACAGCACGGGCGGATCAGGGAAGCGATTGTCCGGCGAAATGAACTCGGTCCCGGAACCCTTGAGGCGCTGGTAGAAGTCACCAACCACCAGCAGGGCATTGTGCGCGCCCTGGCCCCACCAGTCCGTGCGGAACGTGACGCGGCGATCATTGAAGCCCACCCAGGCCCCCGTCACGAGGTCAGGATGCATGGCGATGAACCAGCCGTCGGCGCTGTTCTGCGTCGTGCCGGTCTTGCCGGCGAGATCCAGGTCACTGTGACCGAACTGCGTCCGCATGCGAATGCCGGTTCCGCGTTGGATCACACCGCGCATAAGGTCGACCATCGTGTTGGCCGTTTCAGGGCTCAGCGCCTGCCGCGCGTTCTGCTCCGCCTCGAAGAGCACGTTGCCCTGCGCATCCTCGATACGGGTCACGACGATGGGCTCAATGCGGAATCCGCCGTTGGCGATCGCCGAGTAGGCCGTGGTCATCTCGTAGAGCGTGACGTCACTGACGCCGAGCGCCAGGGCCGGGACCTCCGCCAGTGGGCTCGAAACGCCCATCACACGCGCGATGAACGCCACCTGGGGCGGACCAACCTCAAGAATCAGTCGAGCCGAAATCGTATTCATCGAACGCGCCAGCCCGTCCCGTAGCGTGATCATTTCGCCCGACATCGGTGCCGAACTGTTGACCGGATTCCACTCCTCGCCGGTCTCCTCGTTGGTCACGTACTTGAGGGAATCATCCAGCAGGGTGTAGTACGGCGACCAGCCGTTGTCGATGGCGGCGGTATAGAGGAACGGCTTGAAGGTCGACCCCGGCTGGCGCGCGGCCTTGTCCACGTGGTCAAACCAGTCGGTCGCCAGGTCACGGCCTCCCAGCCAGGCCTTGACGTGGCCCGTCTGCGGGTTCATCGCCACAAGGCCGGTTTCCAGGCGGGTCTTGACGGCCTTCAGGGAGTCGAGGAAAGCCGCGTCCGAACTCAGCGTTCGCATCAGTTCGGAGCCATCGACACCACGTGCACGGGCCGTCCTGAATCGGGCCGTCTCCCGGATCATCTGGTTCAGGTACTCCGGGTTCGATTCCCAATAGTGCTTGAACGGGGTGTAGTCCGTCAATTCGCTGTACGCGCAGGAGTCCGTGCTCCAAAGCGCCTCGCTGCGCCGCGACCACTGGTAATCCACCACCGTCTGGAGGCAGTCCAACTGCTTGTGCATGGCCGCGTCGGCAAGCTGCTGCATGCGCGAATCCAGCGAGGTGTAGACCACCAGTCCATCCTGCTTGAAATCGTAGCCGTTGTCGCGGCCCCATCGCTCCATCCACTCCTGCACGTGCTGCGCGAAGTACGGGGCGATGGAATTCGTGATGGCGTAGGAACTGTTGAACGCGTTGATCTCCTTTACCCGCAGGGAGTCATAGGCCACCTGGTCGATGCGCCCGACGTCCCGCATCAGGGAAAGCACCACGTTGCGGCGACGGGCCGTACGCTCCGGGTACCGGTACGGATTGTAGATCGAAATGCCCTTCAGCATCCCGATCAGCACGGCCGATTCGCTTAGGTCGACGTCGGCCGCAGACTTGTGGAAGAACGTCTGCGCTGCGGTTTCCACGCCGTAGATGTTGTACCCGAACTCCACCG
>JABDJZ010000476.1 GCA_013003255.1 Rhodothermales bacterium | reverse complement strand
CGGCTCGCGGATGAACGGGTGACCTACATCGGCATCAATCGGACCAACTACTCGAGCGATTTCCAGGGCGTACGCGCGGAGCGCTACATCCGCCGGTACCGCATGGAGCCCTCTGATCCGGAGGCGTGGGCACGTGGAGAGCTCGTCGATCCCGTGCGCCCCTGGGTTTGGTACATCGACCCGGCAACTCCCGAGGAGTGGATTCCCTACTACATCGCCGGCGTGGAGGAGTGGCAGGAAGCCTTCGAACTCGCCGGCTTCAAGAACGCCATCCAGGCGCGCCTGGCGCCGACACCCGAAGAGGACCCTGAGTTTTCTTTGCTAGATGCGCGCTACTCCGTCATCCGGTATGTCCCGACCACCACACGCTCGGCGAATTCGGGAGGAGACGTTGTCGATCCGCGTTCGGGCGAGGTCATCCGCGCGCACACCAACATGTACCACGGCCTGGACGAACGCCTTCGTTGGTGGCTGTTGTCGCAGGTGGGTACTGCGAACCCCGCCTTCCAGACGGAGATGCTCTCCCAGGAGGACATGGGCGAAGCTGTTCGCTACGTGGTGTCGCACGAGACGGCCCACTCCGTCGGGCTCCCGCACAACCAGATGGCCAACTTTGTCTTCCCGGTCGATTCGCTCCGGAGCAAGGAGTTCGTCGAGCGGATGGGGCATTCGGGCTCGTCGGTCGGTCGCACGCGCTACAACTATGTGGCCCAGCCCGGCGACAACGTGCCTCCCGAGCGGCGGATTGGTCTTTGGGACAAGTTCGCCGTCATGTGGGGGTACCGTCCCATCCCGGAAGCTGCCACCCCCCAGGAGGAGTTTGAAACGCTGAATGAGTGGATCGTCGAGCGGGCGCATCTGACGTGGTTTCGCTCCGCTGAGGCTCTCTTCGGAATGGATGTCGAGTGGGACCCCCGTCGCATGACGGAAGGCATCTCGGATGATCCGGTCGAAGCCGCTCTGTGGGGCATGAAGAACCTCCGGTACGCCGCTGAGAACCTCATGGATTGGGTCCTGAATCCCGGTGATGACTATTACGAGCTGGAAACGCACCATCTCCAACTCCTGACGCAATGGAACCGCTATGCGGAGCATGCTGCGGCGGCTGTCGGCGGGTCCTGGACGCACTACAAGCGGTTCGGCGAGGAAGGCTGGGTGTATACGCCGGTCGAGGCCGACTACCAGCGGAAGGCCATGGCGTTCATGGACGAGCATGTCCTCCAGACCCCCGAGTGGGCGTTGCAGATCGATCAGCTCCGCCGCATCGAACACGCCGGCGTCGTCGAACGCATCCGAGCCTATCAGGAACTGGCGGTCCAACGCCTCCTGAATCACGCACGGCTGGCCCGCATGATTGAGCACGAGGCGTTCCTCGGAGACGAGACCTACCGCCCGGCAGACATGCTGGACGATGCGCGCGAAATAGTCTGGCGCGAGGTCGCGTCCCGCTCTGCAATCGACACCTACCGCCGAAATCTTCAGCGCGCCTACCTCGACCAGGCACACTACCTCCTTCACGAGGCGGAATCAGAGCATTGGAATGCGCCGCGGTCCGGCAACCTGCGTGTAGGAAGGAACGACGATCCGCCTCTGAACGCGGACCTCCACATCGGTCAGTCTGATATCCGGCCGCTAATCCGGGATCAGTTGCGGCAGCTGAAGCAGGAGTTGGGCAGTGCTCTTGATGCTGGCGTTTCGGATCGAATGACGCGCATTCATCTCGAGGATGCGCTGGTTCGGATAGGGGCCGCACTGAAGTAGGACTTCGCCGAGAACGTCCATTTCCTTTCGCCACACACGTCGCTCAAGCCACTCGAAGACATCGATATATAGCGAGCCCGGCGCTGGGATCTCAATGTTGAGCGTGGCGGCTCCGAGTCGCAAATCGGCACAAATCCGTCGCAATTTGACTGGCCCGCCCCCTTAGGCTGAACACGAGGTTCAACAAATAGGGGGTGTGGAAATGTGTTCGCTACAGACAATTATCCAGAAGAGCGTCTGCCTGGGGCTTCTCGTGGCCCTGGCACTGCCTGTCACAGCGCAGCCAGCGCGCGTTCAGTTCATTCACGCAGCACCGGACCTGGCGCTTGAGAAGGTCGACCTCTACGTAAATGGCAGCCTCTTCGTAGACTCCTTGGAGTACGCATCCGCCACCGCGTATCTGGACCTGCCGACGCTCGGCGGGGTTCAGCTGGCCCTCGCGCCCGCTGGCAGTCCTTCCGTTGCCGATGCCGTCCTCACGATTGAGCGGGATTTCTCCGCCGGGGAGCAGTTCTACGTGGTAGTGGCGGGTGTCATGAACGCCTCCGAATATCCGGACAACCCGGAAGGTCTGGCGACGGGGTTGGACTTCCATTTTGATTCGCGCGCGACCGAATCAGCACCCGAGGGGCAGTTCAAAATTCTGATGTTCCACGGGGTGGCCGATGGTCCCGGCTTGGACTTCTGGCTAGATCCAGTAAGCGGTGCTGATGTCCGGCTTCGTGACAATGTGTCCTTTGGAGGCTTCTCAAACCTACTCGGAGACTATGTGTCGAACCTGACGGGCGGCTCCGGTAGCTACTACTACACGCCGGACTACCGCGCATGGCCGAGGTTATTCAACCCTCCGGCGATGGATTTCAGTACCGCGTCGGGCGAGCAAATTCTGGAGGTCGCCATAGGGACCTACGATCGTAGGCAACTCACTCGCAAGCTCCAGTGGCTTTGGGTACATCCGGATGGCAGCACCGAACTGGCAGACGTGAAGAATCGTCCGGCGGAAGTTCAGTTCATCGCGGCGTCGCCCGATCCTGAGCTTGAGGTCTTCGACCTCTGGGTAGATGGCTTCAAGGTCAAGGATGATGTGAGCTACGGAGGCTGTACACCGTTCATTGAACTGACGGCAGGTATGCCCATCAAGTTTGGCATTGCTCCCGCAGATAGCCGGTGGGCGTTCCAGGCAGATTACTCCCGTGTCGTCGAGTTTCCACCCATGAGCAGGCAGTATGCTGTGCTGGCAGGCGTGCAGGACCCAGCGGCATTTCCGGCCAGCCCACAAGGGGCTGATGTCTCACTCGATCTATACACCACGAACGCCCGCGCACCGGCGGGCGGCTCCTACGTACACTGGCGCCTGTTCCACGGCGTGGTCGACTTTCCGAAGGTCGACTTTTGGGGATTGAGTGGGTACTCCTTCCAGGCATATGATGACCTGGCTTTCGGCCAGTTCGGCAGGGAGTGGGGGCTCCAACCCAGCGTCCTTCCCGGCATGATCTCTGATCCAGACGTGCAGTCGCCCTTAATTCCACCCGCGGTTTCTGACTTTTCCGAGTTCTCCGGCGAGGTAATCCTGGGCGTCATTATGGGCAATGATGGGGATGTTATCTGGCGTGTCTTTCGAGCTGATGGCCGCGAGTACGACCAGCCCATGTTGACCGGCATGGAGCCTCGTGAGATTCCGCTCGACTTCAGCCTTGTAGGCAACTATCCCAACCCGTTCAATCCATCGACGGAGATTGTATTCGATCTACCCATCTCAACGAATGTTCGGCTGGAGGTATTCGACTTGATGGGTCGGGTGGTCACCACCCTCTTCGACGGAGAGATGGTCGCAGGCCGTCAAACCGTTCGCTGGGAGGCCAGCGAGGCGGCGACCGGCGCCTATCTGTACCGGGTCACCACGCCTCAGTGGACCGCCACGCGTCCGATGATGCTGATCCGATAGCATGAGCCGCTTCCGGCTGGTGTCATCGCCCCGCTCTGCCATCCGGCAGGGCGGGGCGTGTTGGTTCTGAGCTGGTTCGCGTACCTTTCCCGCATGCCACGCACGACCTCAGTACTGAACTGTTTCGGGAGCGAAACCAACGCTTTAATCCGCCCTCACTTCAATGAACCTCTGGCCCCGTGTAATCCTTCTGGTTGCAGTGCTTGCAGCCTACGCAAACGTCTCGAATGCCCAGTCGCTGACACAGATTGAGTCCGGGATCGCATCTCACGTGGCTGCCAACGCCGACGCCGCCATCGATCTCCTGGAGGAGACCGTCAACATCAATTCTGGCTCGATGAACTTCGAGGGCGTCCGCGCCGTGGCGGACGTCTACATCCGGGAGTTGGCCGCGATCGGCATCCAGGCCGAGTTTGAGGACGGAGCCGCCTTCAACCGCGCCGGCCACCTGGTGGCTCACCACGCGGGCACCGGCACGGGCCCGCATCTCCTCCTCATCGGCCACCTGGATACGGTCTTCGAACCCTCCAGCCCCTTCCAGCGATTCGACCGCGAGGGCGATAGAGCCAGCGGCCCGGGCGTGGTAGATATGAAGGGCGGAAACGCCGTCATCGTCCACGCCCTGAGAGCCCTTCGGGAGGCGGGCCAGCTCGATGACGTGACCTTCACCATCGTGATGACGGGTGACGAGGAGCGAAGCGGCCGCCCACTGGACAAGGCCCGCGAAAGCCTAATCCGAGCCGCGGAGGAGGCCGACATCGCCATCGCGTTTGAAAACGGGGACTCCAACCCCAAGACGGCCGTCGTCTCGCGCCGGGGCTCCACCGGATGGACCGTCCGCGTCACGGGCAACCCTGCCCACTCCAGCCAGCTCTTTCAGCCTGAGGTCGGAGCAGGCGCGATCTACGAAGCCTCGAGGATCCTGACGGGCTTCTACGAGAGCCTGGCCGGTGAGCCCAACCTGACCTTCAACCCTGGCGCAATCCTGGGAGGCACCGACGTCGAGCACGATCCATTCACAGCCAGCGGAAGCGCGTTCGGGAAGAACAACGTCGTGGCCGAACACGCCATCGTGACGGGAGACCTGAGGGCCATCAGCATCCCGCAGTTGGAGATGGCCCGCGAGCGCATGGCGTTTGTGACGCGGCACAGCCTGCCCGGAACGGAGGCCACGATCGAGTTCTCTGACGGGTATCCGCCGCTCGCCCCCTCAGAAGGCAACTACAGACTTTTGGACCTCTTTGACCAGGTCAGTCGGGATCTGGGGTACGGACCGGTGACGGCCGTCAACCCTCGGAACGCCGGCGCGGCCGACGTATCCTTTACAGCAGGCCTGGTAGAGATGGCCATAGATGGGCTCGGGCCCGGCGGTGGCAATGATCACACGGTGGACGAATGGATTGATCTCCCCACGCTGGAGATGCAGACCAAACGCGCCGCAATACTAATCTGGCGCCTCTCGGGTGCCGAATCCGGTAACTGAACGTGGGTGAGTTTCTTCGTAGCGTGTGGGATCGGATCAGCGCCCAGTTCCAGCCAGACATTCTGGGCGAAACCGTGGCCATCATCCTCGGCAACATCATCGTTGCTCTGGTGGTTTTCCTGGCGTTCTACGGGCTCTGGCGCCTGATGAATCGGGCGCTGACCGTGGTGGTTCGGCGTTCGTCAGTAGACGAGACGTCCGCCTCGTTCCTGCGGACTGCCCTGAAGTTTGCGATTCTGGCGGTCGGCCTTGTACAGGCGCTCTCGGCGGCTGGTATCAATACGGGAGCGGTGCTGACCAGCCTCGGGATTGCCGGACTCACCATAGGCTTTGCAGCCCGCGATGCGCTTTCCAACATCATCTCGGGGCTCCTGATCTTCTGGGATCGCCCCTTTGTCATCGGGGATCTGGTGTAGGTCTAGGGGCGGTACGGTCGCGTAAGCGGGATCACGCTGAGGAGTACCCGTGTGGTGACGGTCGACGGTCAGATGCTTGCGGTGCCCAACACGACCATCATCAACTCGACGGTCTCCTCGTACACGAACTTCCCGAACCTCAGGCTGGACATCGACATCACGGTTGGAGTCAACGAGGATCTGGATCGTGTTCGGGAGATCCTGTTGGGACTGGTGAAGGGCCGCCCCGAATTTCTGGAGGACCCAGCTCCGAGAATGGTGGTGACTGCGCTGAACGACTACAACGTCGCGATCGCCTTCCAGGCCTGGATCAAGGAGGAGCGGCAGCACATTGCCACGCGCTTCGATCTCCGGGAACGGGCGTTCAGGGCATTGACGGAGGCTGGCGTCGAGATGCCGTTCGAGACGCTCCAACTACAGCCGGTCACTGTACTGGAAGATCGCTCGTGAGAGGGGTGAACACTCTCCGCGCGTAC
>JABDJZ010000471.1 GCA_013003255.1 Rhodothermales bacterium | reverse complement strand
ATCAGGCCGAGGCGGAATACAACCTGATTCTCGAGCGCTGGCCCAACACGGACACCGCGGAGCGGGCCTCGTTCGAGCTGGCTCGGCTGGCCGTCCTGAGAAACCGCATGGGTGAGGCGCAGACGCGCTATTCCAGACTGGCCGACCGACTCCGAACAGGCGAGTTGGCCGAGGCAGCCCGATTTGAACTCGCCCTCATACACTTCTACCGCGGAGAGTTTGATGCGGCCCTGTCACTCACGGAGTCAATGAAGGAGAACACGTCCGCCGATGTCTCCAATGACGCCATCGCCCTCAAGGTGCTGCTTGTTGAGAATCGGGGCCCGGACTCGCTGGACGTCCCACTCCGTGGGCTGGCTTCGTCCCGCCTCCTGACTCGCCAACAGCGCTTTCAGGAGGCCCTGGACGCCGCAGACGAGGTGCTCGCCGCCATCGGTAACCATGCGCTGGTGGACGAACTGATGTTTGAGAGGGCCGGCATCCTGGAGGCATTGGGCCGACACACCGATGCAGTGGCCGCTTTCAAGGAATTCCCCCTCATCCACCCCGATTCCCACCTGGGCGACCGAAGCCTCTTTGAGGCGGCCCGCCTGGAATCTGAGGTCCTCGGGCTGGATGACGCGGCCACGGACACGTTGACACGGCTACTCACGGAGTACCCGGGCTCCCTACTGGCCTCCGAGGCCCGAACTCGCATTCGAATCCTACGCGGCGACGGTACATGATCACCAGACGCTCATTCCTCTTCTTCCTTCTGATTCTGGCATCCGCCATTCCGACCCGGTCGCAGGACGTGCTCGTCCCCATGGATGACGCCCAGTCTGCCCACCTGAAAGCGTACGGCGTGACGTTCTGGACGCTGCTGCAGGGCGTCGAGGCGGACTGGCTGCTCAACTATCGCGGCGGATCGTTCCTGCTTCCTGCCGAACCGGCCATCCTGAATGAACTGCGTGTTCGGGGCGTCAGCTTCGAAACGCTCTCGGGTGGTCAGGTGGCTTCCCTGCTGTCGGCCATCGAACAGGAGGACAGCAATATGAGCACGGTCCGCCTGGAGAAGGCGCCCAGAATCGCTGTGTATGCGCCGGACCAGACGCTTCCGTGGGATGACGCCGTCCTCCTGGCGCTGACCTACGCCGAGGTGCCGTACGAAATGATCTACGACACCCAGATCCTTGAGGGGGAACTGGCCAACTACGACTGGCTTCACCTCCACCACGAGGACTTCACCGGCCAATACGGGAAGTTCTTTTCGTACCGGACCAGTTCCTGGTATATCGAGCAGCAGCGTCAGGCTGAGGCTACCGCCCGCTCCCGGGGATTCCGGAAGGTGTCGGAACTCAAGGGTTCGGTGGTTGAGACGATTCGTCGCTATGTGGGCGAGGGCGGCTTCATGTTCGCCATGTGCTCCGGTACCGACACGTTCGACATCGCCCAGGCGGCATTCGGCGTGGACATCGTACCCAGCGAGTACGACGGTGACCCCATCGATCCGGATGCCCTGTCCCGACTGGATTACTCCCGCACGTTCGCCTTCCAGGATTTCCGGCCGTCGTTCAATGCCCGCGAGTACGAGCACGCCAACATCGATGCCGGAGCACCTCCCCCGCAGCTCAGGGACCCGCTGATTGACTACTTCACCCTGTTCGAGTTCTCGGCCAAGTGGGATCCCGTTCCGACGATGCTCACCCAGAACCACGTGTCGACAGTCAAAGGCTTCATCGGCCAGACCACGAACTTCCGGAAGGCCATCGTGAAACCGGAGGTGGTCATTCTGGCTGAGGCACCCGGCCGCGACGAAATCAGGTACCTGCACGGGCCCTTCGGCCAGGGTACGTTCACGTTTTACGGCGGGCACGATCCGGAAGACTACCAGCACTTTGTCGGCGACCCGCCCACCGACCTGAACCTCCACAAGCACTCGCCGGGGTATCGTCTGATACTGAACAACATTCTCTTCCCGGCGGCACGCAAAAAGAAGCAAAAGACTTGACGGACCAAGAGGCCCGACCGGTATCACGGTCGATCGCCCGGATGAGCGAAATCGTCCTGCCGAACGACACCAACAACCTCGGCAATCTGCGTGGTGGCAAGATTCTGCACTGGATGGATATCTGTGCAGCCATTTCTGCACAGCGACACTCCGGGCGGGTGTGCGTCACCGCCAGCGTGGACAACGTACAGTTCAAGGCTCCGATTCGGCAGGGTGAGGTGGTCATGATCGAGAGCCGGCTGAACCGGGCGTTTCGGACGTCGATGGAAATCGAGATCGAGGTCTGGGCGGAGAACCCCGTTGCCGGCACCCTCCGGATGTCCAATCGTGCCTACTACACGTTCGTTGCGATTGATGGAGAAGGCACGCCGCAGCCGGTGCCGCAACTCAAACCGGAGACGGAAGAAGAACAGGAACGCTACGAGGCGGCTGCCCGAAGGCGCGAGTTCCGCCTGCTGCTGTCCGGGAGGCTTAAAGGGGCCGATGCAGCACGTCTGTCCAGCCTGATCCATGAGTTTTCGACAGACGAGTCCTAGCGCGTGGGTCGTCCTGACGGCGATCCTGTTGAGCGCGGCACCGCCGGTGGCAGCCCAGTGGCAGGTGACCTCACGCCCCTTCGACGCAACCGGAGTCGCAGCGAGCCCCCCCGGCACCGTGGGCTACGGACTGCAGGCTGGCCCACTCACCGGCTTCAGTATCAAGGGATACGGCCTTCCGGGCGCGAGGGGCCGATTCGAGTCGATCGCGCTTACCGCCTCCTTGAATCTGGATGACTACCTCTATGCCCAGGTAGTCCTTCTGGATGAACTGCCCCTGCGGGACTCGCCCGTTCGCGTACACCTCGGTCCCGGACTGGCGGCAGAGTCGGGGGAGGACGGCTTGAAGTTCGGCGTGGCCGGGACGGCGGGGCTTCACTTCTTCAAGGCCCGCCTGGAGATCTACCTGGAGCTGTCTCCCAGGCTATTTCTCACGCCTTCGCCAGAAGCCAGGCCGTCCGCCGGGATCGGCTTTCGGTTCTATCCGTGAAACCGGCTAGTGGCCCGGCGGTTTGCGGGCGACTACACCATTGACGGCAAACCGGCTTTGCGCCGCCAGACCCATTCTCTACCGACGCATCTTGATTACTGGAGCCAACGGCCTGCTTGGACAGGCATTGGTGGCCCGGCTCTCGGAATTCGCGGAGTATGACCTGCTGGCTACGGCTCGTCAGCCTGCGCCGCTCGCCAAGGGAGCATCCGGTGGCTACCAGGCGCTGGACGTCACGAAACCGGCTGATGTTCGTCGTGTGTTTGAGGACTTCACGCCTGACGTTGTAGTGAACTGCGCCGCGATGACGCAGGTTGACGCCTGCGAGACGGACAAGGAGCGCTGCTGGCAGGTCAATGTGGATGCAGTGGACACCCTGGCCAGGAACTGCCTGGCTCACGGCAGTCACCTGGTCCAGGTCTCAACTGATTTTGTGTTCGACGGCACGGCCGGCCCCTACCGCGAAGGTGCCCGGCCCAAGCCGCTCTCTTTCTACGGCAAGTCCAAGCTGGCTGGCGAGAACGCCGCGCGCGGCGCCGGCCTCGACGCCTGGTCCATCGCCCGAACGGTCCTGGTATTTGGTGATGGTGCCCACGGCACCCGCTCCGACTTCGTGCGATGGGTCGTCCGCGAGTTGTCGGCAGGCAACCGCATCCGGGTCGTGAGTGATCAGATACGGACCCCCACGTTCGTGCGAGACCTGGCCAACGGAGTCGAGCGTCTGGTGCGCTTCGGCAAGGTGGGCACATACCATGTCTCCGGCCGCGAAGTGGTCACCATCCTCGAGTTCGCCCACCGCATCGCCAATGTGTTCGGCCTTGACGCCGGTCTCATCGACCCCATCGTGACATCTGACCTGAACTCGGCCGCGGAGCGACCCTTGAACTCGGGCTTCATCATCCTCAAGGCAGAATCCGAGTTGGGGTACCGTCCCACTCCGCTGGATGAGAGCCTTGAGATAGTTCGTTCCATTCTGGCCACGTCCCCTGCCTGACCCGGCATCCCTCCGCTCCAATGATTGATATCAACGTTCTCCGGGAACGCCCCGATTACCTCAAGAATGGCATTCGCCTGAAGCGACACGGCGAGGAATCCAACGTCGACGCCCTGGTCAAGGCCGATTCGCGCCGCCGCGCTCTTGTCACGGAGGTCCAGAACCTGCAGGAGAAGGCGAATGCCGCCGCCAAGTCCATCGGCCAACTGATGAAGGAAGGCCGGCGCGACGAGGCTCAGGGGCAGATCAAGGCCAACGCCGAGTTGAAAGAGGCGCTCAAGGGCCGGGAAGAAGAAGTCCGCACGCTGGATGAAGAAGTACGGCGACTGCTCCTTGAGATCCCGAACCCGCCTCACGAGAGCGTGCCCGAAGGTGCCGGACCAGCGGACAACGCCATCCCGTTCCAGGTACAGGTCCTTCCCGGATTCGACTTCACCCCACGCCCTCACTGGGAACTGGCCGAAGAGCACGGTCTGGTGGATTTTGACCGCGGCGCCAAGGTCACCGGTGCCGGTTTCCCCTTCTACCTGGGCA
>JABDJZ010000412.1 GCA_013003255.1 Rhodothermales bacterium | reverse complement strand
CCTTGTACATCTGGAAGACGTCCGGGTGGACGAATTCCTCCACCGGAAGGTGCATGCGGGTAGGCTGGAGGTACTGACCGATGGTCATGACATCGACGCCGTTCTCGGCGAAGTCATCCATGAGTTGAAAGACTTCCTCTTCTGTCTCTCCGAGCCCGACCATGATGCCGCTCTTGGTGCGGAGGCCCTGATCCTTCGACCGCTTGAGCACCTCGAGGGAGCGTTCGTACACCGCCTGCGGACGGACCCGCCGATAAAGCCTCGGCACCGTTTCGCAGTTGTGGTTCATCAGATCCGGACGGGCGTCGATGACCAACTGCAGGGCATCCCATATGCCCCGGAAGTCCGGGATGAGCACCTCGACGGTGCAGCCGGGGACCTGCTCGCGAATCAGCCGGATGGTCTCCGAGAAAATAGGCGCACCGCCGTCCTCCCGTTCATCGCGGTTGACACTCGTGATGACGGCATGCTGGATGCCCATGATCCGGACGGCCTCGGCCACCCGGCGTGGTTCATCGTAGTCCAGCCCCTCGTCCGGGCGCCCCGTCTTGACCGCACAAAATCCGCAGCTCCGGGTGCAGACATTGCCCAGGATCATGAAGGTGGCTGTGCCGGCCGTCCAGCACTCGCCCATGTTAGGACAGCGCGCACTCTGGCAGACCGTGTGCAGATTGAAGTCGTCAACCAGGTCGACGATCTGCTTATAGTTCTCCCCGTACGGGAGTTTGACCCGAAGCCAGTCCGGGCGCTTGCCACGTTCATTGAGAACGCCGGCCGGTTGTACGACCGGGAGTTCGAAGGCCATTTCCTCCGGTTCCGAGGAGACCGACTTCAGTCGGACCTCGCCCGGGCGGAGGGGCTTGCGATTGGAGGTGTCGTTCATGCGCTTCGGGTCGAGTTCAGCCAAACCGTATTGAATCGTGGTTGATCCCGACCGTGGTTGGAGGCGCGGTGAATGTGGGTGCCGGAGACGGCCCGTCGGGATCCAGTCGCGACCCCGCCCGGCCTCCCACACACTCGAAGGAATAATGGTCAAGGCCCCACCCGGTTCACACCGCCCCCGTATCTTGGCACGATGGGGCCAATCACGGGCCGCCATGAAGCCAAGAACCCGTAGCAGCTGGATAACGAATGGAAGCGCTTTCTAAGACCGAAATCAGGCCGGACCAGGTAGCCGACATCTTTCACGCTCATACCAACGCCAAGGGCATGATGCCCATGGTGCTTGACGTAAAAGGAAGCCGCGGTGAGAAGCTGATAGACAGCAATTCGGGCCGGTCCTATCTGGATCTCTTCGGTTTCTATGCGTCCAGCGCCCTGGGGATGAACCATCCCAAGATGGAGTCGGACCAGGCCTTTCTGGACCGCCTGCAACAGGCCGCGCTGAACAAGATCACCAACTCGGATATCCGGACCACGCTCATGGCGCGGTTCCTGGACACGTTTGCCCGTGTCGGAATTCCGGACTACCTGCCCTACTCCTTCTACGTGGAGGGCGGCGCGCTTGCCGTCGAGAATGCCCTGAAGGCAGCCTTTGACTGGAAGGTCCGCAAGAACTTCCAGAAGGGATATCGCAAAGAGGTGGGGCAGCAGGTGCTCCACTTTGATCAGGCGTTCCATGGTCGCACCGGCTATACCATGTCGTTGACCAACACGGCCGATCCTCGGAAGACCATGTACTATCCGAAGTTTGACTGGCCGCGGGTCAGCAATCCCAAGGTGGTATTTCCCGTGGAGGACCACCTCGAGGACATCATGCGGCGTGAGGAGGTGTCGCTCAACCAGGTCAAGCACTACTTCCACACCCGGAAAGACCAGATTGCCTGTGTCATCATCGAGCCGGTCCAGGGCGAGGGTGGAGACAACCATTTCCGCAAGGAATACCTGCAGGCTCTCAAGGATCTGTGCCTTGAAAACGATGCGCTCCTGATCTTTGACGAGGTCCAGACGGGCGTGGGGATCACAGGCGAGTTCTGGGCCCACCAGGCCATTGGCGTGGAGCCGGACATCATCTCCTTCGGCAAGAAGACCCAGGTGTGCGGGATCCTGGCTGGACGTCGCCTGGACGAGGTCGACGACCACGTGTTCAAGATGGGAAGCCGGATCAATTCCACCTGGGGCGGTAACCTGGCCGACATGGTGCGCTTTGACCGCATCCTGGAGATCATCGAGGAGGACAACCTCATCGAGCATGCCCGCGTCACGGGCCGCTACCTCATGGACGGCCTGCACAACATGGCGGGCGAATGTGAGGCCGTCTCCAACGTGCGTGGACTGGGTCTTTTCTGTGCCCTGGACCTGCCGTCCGGAGAATTCCGGGACCGACTGCTCCAGCGCTGCTACGACGAAGGCGTGGTCATCCTCGGTTGCGGGGCCAAGTCGGTCCGCTTCCGGACGCCGCTTACGGTCACCACGGAGTCACTCGACCACGGTCTCGAAGTGCTCACGCACGCCATCAAGACCATCGAAAAGGAGTACCACCCGTACCGGGGAGGTATTGGCCTCAGGGACGCATTGATTGACGGGTAACGCCATCGGGATGCGCTGCTGAGGCAAACAGCTACCAAGAAGAAAGGGGAGCCCTGCGTCGCAAGGCTCCCCTTTCTGTTGCTGGCGGTTCCGGCGGCTCACGCTTCCCCATCATGAGTGAAAGCGTGATGCCGACCCGTCTACCGGGGCTTACCCGGCGCGGGACTAGGGCAGAAGCACCGTATCGATGACGTGGATCACTCCGTTGGAGGCAGCCACGTCAGCGGCGATCACGTTGGCATCGCCCACGCGGAGGCCGATTGGTGCATCTTTACCGTTAACCGTCGTGGCCGACATCGTGGAGAGCAGGTCGCCCGCCATGATCTTGCCCGGTACCACGTGGTAGGTGAGGATCGAGACCAACTTGTCCTTGTTCTCCGGCATCAGCAGCATCTCGACAGTGCCCTCGGGCAGTGCGGCGAACGCTTCGTCGGTGGGAGCAAAGACCGTGAAGGGCCCGTCACTCTTCAGGGTTTCCACCAGATCTGCGGCCTGGAGAGCGGCAGCCAGCGTGTTGAACTGCCCGGCCTCAACAGCCACCTGGACGATGTCTTTGTCCGTGTTGCGCGGAGCGGGCGAGAAGGCGGCGATGAGCATTACGAATGCCATCGCTATGGCAGGAAGAAAGCGGAGTTTCATAGGATGTAGCCTCAAAAAGTCTGGGTGATCAAGAGCAGGTATTGCCCGTTGTTTTCCCTCTCTACGGGGCTCCGTCGCGCCCGGTCGGCTCATGTAGAGCAGCGGCTTGCTGCCACGACGAACGGCTTTCTGGCTACCGTACCGCGTTGAACTGGGACTCCACCTGCGGCCAGTAGCGCCGGCTCAGCCGCAGTTCCTTCCCACTGTTCAAGTAGACCATGTAGTCGCCATGGAAGTACGGACGCACTTCGCGCACGAAGTCCATGTTCACGATGCTGGATCGGTGGATCCGGGCGAAACGCGTCCGGGGCAGGCGCTTGGTCATGCCCGACATGGTGGCGCGAATCAGGTGCTTCTTGTCGTCGGTGTGCAACACCACGTAGTCACCGGCCGCCTCGATCCAATGGATGTCATCAATCGGGACAAACCGGATTCGGTCGCGGTCCCGGACCAGAATGCGATTGGACTGTGCAGTACCGTCCGGATCACTGGATTCTGCCTTCTTGTTGGCCGCACCGGCGACGAGTGCCTCGAGACGGGCACTCAGGTCATCCTCGCGGTCCTGGCG
>JABDJZ010000400.1 GCA_013003255.1 Rhodothermales bacterium | reverse complement strand
ATCGAATACGGCCCGTACTTCGGGCGGCCAACGAGTTGTCAATTTCCAGAGGGCTGAATCCTTGCTACCTGCAGGCCAGTCTGTCGGAATCGATTCGGATTCCCGAGACCCCGTATGCGTGCGAGGGGTACCGACTGCCCACGGAAGCGGAGTGGGAATATGTGGCCCGAGCGGGCACGGGAACGCCCTATTCCTTCGGGTCAAATCCAGACAGTCTACTTCACTACGCCTGGCATGCCGCGAACAGCGGTGGGAATCGCTGGCCGACCTTTGGAGATCCGCTACCTGTCGGCTCCTTGAGACCCAACCCATGGGGCCTCTTTGACGTGCATGGCAATGAGAGCGAATGGGTCACGCACGCGCTTCCCTACACGGCTGAGGCTCAGACCGACCCGCTGGGAGATGGCACCCAAAAGCGCGGAGGCAGCCTGTATGAAACCGCGTGGCAGACACGAACTGCGTTTCGCGGGCTGGCCGGAAATGCCCAGTCTGGCTTCCGCCCCGTAAGGACGCTGGGGCCCGGCGAATTGGGACCGCCTGAGGTCCGCGCCGCGCGAAGGCCAGTCGACGGGACAGACACGGTTTGGGAGAATGCCGTCCTTGAGTGGAGTGCGGTGGATCCCAATGGTGGTCCGCTCAGCTTCGACCTGTACCTCGGAACGACACCGGCGCCGGGACTCGTGGTCGAAGGACTGTCCACCGCCTCGTACGCCGTCGATGGGCTCTCGGCGGGAACGAGGTACTACTGGCGGGTCGATGCCACGTCTGCGGAGGGCATCACCACGGAGGGTCCTGTCTGGGAGTTCTCTACCCGGCCAGAGGCCCTGAGGGCGGTCGGCGCGGAGGACAACAGCCTCCAGTATGCAATGGTCACGGTTCCGGCCGGGTCCTATGAGCGCGGAGAGAACAATGCCGTCGAGGATCAGGGTCCGGTGCATCGCGTCACGCTCACCCGCCCGTTCAGGTTGGGGGTTCTCGAGTTGAACTGGACACATCTCCAGGCACTTGACGGCAGTCCTGTTCCCAGGCCTCGGGCGCAGCAGCCACGAGATCAGGAGGCGGCAGCAGTGAGTCGCGAGCGAGCGCGCTCTCTGGCAAATCGGCTCTCGCTGGATGAGGGTATGCCGCCTTGCTATCCCGACGCTCGGCCCGTTCGGGACGTGCTCGAATGCGTGGGATACCGGCTTCCCACCGAGGCCGAGTGGGAGTTCGCACTACGGGGGACCGGTACCTCCCGTTATTGGTACGGCAATGCTCCCGGGGATCTTCACGGTCGAGCCAACTACGGTTGGAACTCCGAGGGGCCAGGCGGGCTGTATCCCCCGACGGAATGGGGTTTCTATGACATGGCCGGGAATCGCGCGGAGTGGGTGAATGACTACTACGGTCCCTACGAAGCGGGCCCGCAGAACGACCCACTGGGTTCGGTAACCGGAAATCTCGGCATCACCCGCGGCGGCGGCAGCCGATCCGGTCCCTGGGAGTTGGCCAGCGCTGCGCGGATGGCGGAGGACACCACCTCAACGCTGGCCGTTCGACTCGCTCGGACAGCAGCCGGTGTCGGTGCTGAGAACCGGCCTCCGACCGTTCCGGAGCAACCGTCTCCGAGAGATTCTGGCCTGGTGATTCCGCCGGTTGTCCACCTGTTCTGGCACGGTTTCGATCCTGACCAGGACGCGGTGACCTGGTCGGTCAGGTAGGGTACGGATCCCGCGGCACATACTTCGGAGGCAGAGGGGCTCGCGCGGGCTGATCATAAAGTGAGCGGGCTCCTTCCGGAGACCGTCTATTTCTGGCAGGTTGTGGCGACGGACTCCCGTGGAGCCTCGACGGAAGGACCTGTGTGGTCCCTGCGCACGGGCGACTGGGGCCTGCCGCAAGCCACTTTGGCCGACATGGCTTTCGTGCAAATCCCTGCGGGCGACTTCCAGATGGGAAGGCCTGACTCATCGGTTTCCGTTGCGATCAGTCGTGCCTTTCACCTGGGACAATTTGAGGTCACTCGCCAGGAGTTTCTCGATGTGATGGGGTGGTTGCCCGCGCAGAATTTCTGGAGCGATACACAGGAACTGGGTCGTCCCGTGGCCGGGCTCACCTGGCTGGAGGCCACCCAGTACACCAATGCGCAGTCGGCGGCGATTGGAGAGCCGTCCTGCTACGACGACGATGGACAGCCTCAGTATTCGCCTATCTATGACTGTCCCGGCTTCCGACTGCCTACGGAGGCGGAGTGGGAGTACGCCGCGCGGGCCGGCACGACGCTCGAGTATGTCCACGATCGTCACGACCGGGGCCTTGGAGACCACGCGGTGTACGCCGGTTCAACGGGGTTCAACTATCCACACGAGGGTGGCGGAAAGCTTGCCAACCGTTGGGGGCTGTTCGACATGTTCGGCAATGTGTCGGAGTGGATCCACGACGGGTACGGGCCCCTGCCCGATGGGCCGGTGGTTGATCCGGAGGGCTCGGCTTCCGGCGCGGCGAGGCTGGCCCGTGGAGGCTGGTATGGGAGTCCCGCGTCGGGACTTCGGTCCGGCTACAGGGAGGCGAGGGACGGCGAGCAGGTTGAGGGAGCCGGCATTCGGGTGGCGCGGACGGTGAGGTAG
>JABDJZ010000393.1 GCA_013003255.1 Rhodothermales bacterium | reverse complement strand
GCCATCGGCAGCCCCGGTGGACGGACCATCATCAACACCGTACTCCAGGTGGTGCTGAACTACATCGACTTCGGCATGAACGTGGGCCAGGCCGTCGAAGCCCCGCGGATTCACCACCAGTGGCTACCCGACCGGACATCGTTTGAACGAATCGGAATCTCGCCCGACACCATCCGGCTCTACGAAATGATGGGCCACACGGTGTACTTCCGTGGCAGCCAGGGTCACGCCCACGGCGTCACCATCGATTACGAGACGGGGCTTCGATACGGCGCGGCCGATTCCCGTGCCTACGACGGGCGGGCCGTCGGGTACTAGTCCACCTTAGGCAGGACAATCACCCGGAGGTCATAGGCCCCGGTCTCATCGACGGCGTTTGACGTGACGTCGATGCGCCACTTGCCGGCGGCCGCCACCGGACCGACGCGGGCGATGCGGGTTGATCCGGCATCGTCATTGCGCCACACCCTGCCCGAGGGCGACGTCACCACCAGGTATCCGTCAAAACCCAGGGACAGGAGTTCGAAGATCACCTGGTCTCCGGCCGAGGCCTCCCAGGTGTGTGTGTCGTAGAACTCGCCCTTCAACGCCACCTGATCGGCGTAATCCAGCCGCCCCTCGGTTACCTCGAGACGGGCGATGGGGCCTTGCGTGACATCCAGGGTGTAGGCGCCGCCCCCCTCGGAGGAGTATTGGGACGCCAGAACCGTCCACTCACCGGGCTCCGTGGCCCAGACTTCCACCTGGGACACCTCCTGCCCGTCAAAGTCATCGTTGACGGTCTCCACGCCTGAGGGCGAACGGACAATGAGATAGGTATCGAACAGCGGCGACTCCATCCGGACGGTGAGTTTCCGGGTGTCGGTCACCTTGATTGTGTGCGCGTCGAAAAGCTCTCCCCCATCACGGGTCGAGTCGGTGGGGTCCAGGCTGCCAGTCATTTGCTGCGCAGCGGAGGGAGCGGCCAGGGCCAGGCCGAGGGCCAGAATCAGGAAGGATCGCATGATGGTGTTCCTTTGCGGGGGACCGCGGTCAGAATACCCCAATGTAACGAAGCAGCCTGCCTTCTATTTCACTGCGCTCCTGCTCCAGTCGCCGCAGGTACTCCGCGGCGGCCTGGGCCCGAAAGGAAGGCTCTACCTCAGCCAGAGACGGGGCATCGAGGAAGTCCAGGTAGAGACTGGAGAGCAATTCGATTTCCTCAAGACTCACCGCCCCCGGATTCTCCAGCAGTCTTTCCATTCCCCGGTCCACCAGCAGGGACAGATCTGCGGTGTGCTCGGCGAGACCCGTCGTATCCACGTCCGTCTGCAGCCACTCCGCGATCTCAATGGACGCGTCGTGGAGGCTGTCCGAAGTTGCCGTCACCTGGCGCACGAATGCCAGCGTCGGGTCCACCGCGCGAGCCTCAGTTGAATCGGCCCGGACGCTGTCCATGGGCCGTGTAGCAGTCGGAGCCTGATCCCGGACCACGAAGATCAGCGAGCCGATCGCGATCACGGCCAGGAGCATCAGGACTCCCTGGACAAGCGTAAGGCGGTTCTTCATGGGCAGCCTAGCTGCTTTCGGGGTGGCTCTGCCAGAGCACGTGGCGAATCATCCACTTCCCGTCAATCTTCTCGAGCTGGAAGTAGTCGATGCCCCAGTCCGCAGTAAGCTTGGCGGCCGCAGTCTGATCAAGCACATCCAGCACCACGATCTCACGGGGCGTGTTCTCATCGATCCCCTGCCGGTTGTCCGTGTTCCAGCTGCCGGCCAGATCAACCAATTGCTCGAAGTTCATCGGGGTCGGTCTGTAGTCGCTTTCGGCGTTCTGACGCCACCAGCCAAACTTCACCATGTCCGGGCTGACGCTTCGTTCAATGCGCTCCGGTGCGGCCTGATAGAGTCCTTCCAGATAGTCGAGAACCGCATCGTGAACTCCCTGGTGGTCGGCGTCGGTCTGGGCGAAGGCCGTGGCCGGCCCGAGGGCCAGGGTCATCATCAGCGTGAGTAGTGAAAAGCGCAGTTTCATTGGAGACTCTCGGGGTTGTTCTGAATGAATGCCAGTACTTCTTCGACCGTTGGCATGGTGCGTTCGGGCGAAAGGGCATCGCCCTCAATCAGGTGATTGTTGGGGTCGCCCACATTCCCGACGTCTACGAGGCGTTTCCGTGTTGGGATGCGTTCGTGGTACTCCCTGACTGCCTGCGGTGAGATGACATCATCCTGCTCCGAGTAGAACGTGAGCACGGGAGCGCGCAATTGAGCCGGATCCTGTCTACTCAACAGATCGACCGAGGCCATCATCTGAGGCAGCACGCGCGTGGGATACCGGTTTGTGGAGTAGCGCCCGTGATCCTCGGTGTAGGGCTCCCACTCACGGGTGTCACCGAGAATGATGTCGGCCAAAGGCTCGCCCCACGGCCAGAGGAGGATTCGGGCATTGGGATCGAAGGGTCGAATATTCGGCGAGATGAGCACCACCGCGCCAATCCGGTCCCTCCACTCAGGCTGCATGGCGCTCCACAAACCAAACGTGGCGCCATTGGACAGCGCTACAAGAAGCACCTTGTCACCGATTCGCGTCCCCA
>JABDJZ010000321.1 GCA_013003255.1 Rhodothermales bacterium | reverse complement strand
AGAGCCACGGGTGGATGTTTGACGTGCCGGCCACTGCAGAGCCGGGCCTGGCGGACCCGACGCCTATCCGGGATGCCGGACGGTTCTATCGCGAAGCGGTCGCGGTCGATCCGGAAACGGGGATCGTCTACATGACGGAGGACATCCACGACGGATTGCTGTACCGCTACATCCCCAACGTGCCGGGAGACCTGCACCAGGGAGGCCGCGTGGATGCACTGGCCTTTGTCGAGGGCCCCGATCTTGACATCAGAAACAGGGGCAGCCAGGCCTTTGAACCGGGCCGCTCTGCTGCGGTCAAGTGGGTGCCCATGACGGACATGGACAACCCCAACGATGACCTGCGCTACCGGGGCCGGGAGCAGGGCGCCGCATTCATCGCCCGCGCAGAGGGCATTGCCTACGGAGACGGCGAGTTCTTCATTGCCTGCACCGATGGCGGCCTCAACCAGGAGGGACAGATCCTGCGCTATGTGCCGAGTCCGCATGAGGGCACGGATCGCGAATCCGAGGCGCCGGGCATGCTCCAGCTGTATGCCGAGCCGAATGACACGCGCCTGCTTGAGAACTGCGACAACATCACCATCGCGCCTTGGGGTGACGTGGTGATTGCAGAGGATGCCAGTACGCATCCGCGGCTTTCGATCCTCAATGCGAAGGGTGAGATCAAGATCATCGGGCGAAACGCCCGGTCAAACTCGGAGCTTGC
The DNA here is from genome assembly GCA_013003255.1 of Rhodothermales bacterium. GTDB lineage: Bacteria > Bacteroidota > Rhodothermia > Rhodothermales > UBA10348 > JABDJZ01. The sequence continues at coordinate 1,943 of JABDJZ010000321.1, read as the reverse complement.
CGGCCCCTGCTTCTCGCCTGATGGATCCACGCTGTTTGTCAACATCCAGCATGAAGGCGTTACATTGGCCATCACGGGCCCCTGGACCTGATTTGCCAGACATGATTCGACTCCGCCTTCCCCTGGTACTGCTCGCCGCCCTCCTCTGGACGGGGTGCGGTTCGAGCGCGCCACTCAGCATACAGTCTGATCCAACCGAGGCGGTCTCGTTCACCGTCGTCTCGGACTCGCTTGAAGGAGACCCGGCCATCCTGGCGATGGTCGCTCCGTATTCGCGCGAGATGGACGCACAGATTTCGGAGGTTGTCGGGCGAGCCGACGCGGAGATCCGCGAGGGCCGCCCGGAAGGTCCGCTGGGCACCTTCGCGGCCAATGCCATGCTCTCGGTGGTTCAGGACATGACAGACCGGCCGGTGGACATGGCGCTGACCAACAACGGCGGCCTGCGCGTGCCGATCGGTCCAGGCGACATCACCGTCGGCAAGATGTTCGAACTGATGCCGTTCGACAACATGATGATCATCCTGGACCTGACGGCAGATCAGGTGCGGGCGCTGGCAGCACGCCTGGCCCGAGGAGGGGGTGATCCCATCGCCGGGTTCTCGTTCCTGATCACCGCGGATGGCGGCGTCGAAGACCTCAAGGTGGGTGGTGCCGAGCTGGTGGAGGACCGGATCTACCGGCTGGTCACCTCGGACTATCTGGCCAACGGCGGTGGCCCCTACGAAGTGATGTGGGAGGTCACGGCCCGCGAGGAGTTGGCCTACCTGCTGCGCGATGCGTTTACGGACCACCTTCGGGAAATCGGGTTCATCGAGAACACCACCGAAGGTCTTATCCGGAGAGTCCAATGATCAGACGCCGTTTCCTGAAGACGTTCGCCGCAGGTGCCCTGGGCTCCACGCTCATGCCGCTTGAGGCGCTGGCCTCCGATGAGGTCCGGCTGGTGATTCTGCACACCAATGACACGCACTCGCGCATAGACCCTTTCCCTGTCGATGGGAGCCGTAACTCGGGGCTAGGTGGTGTTGCCCGTCGGGCCAGCCTGATCAAACGGATTCGTGCCTCCCAGCCCAACGTCCTCCTCCTGGACTCCGGCGACATCTTCCAGGGCACCCCGTATTTCAACTTCTACCACGGCGAGATCGAGTTCAAGACCATGTCTGCCATGGGGTACGACGTGGCAACCGTGGGCAATCACGACTTTGACCTTGGCGTGGATGGGTTCGTGGCCATGCAGCCTCACGCATCGTGGGAGTGGGTATCGGCCAACTATGACGTCTCGAATTCCGGGATGGCACCGTACGTGAAGCCCTACACCATTCGCGAAATCGCAGGTGTCCGCGTGGGCATTCTCGGCGTCGGCGTGGACTTTGACCGGCTGGTACTCGCGTCGCTCCATGAAGGCGTGACGTACAGCGATCCCGTGCTGGCCGCACGCCGGACCGCGGTGGAACTGCGTGAACTGGGATGCGACGTGGTGATTTGTCTCTCCCACCTTGGGCACCGCTCCCGTGGTGATAGACCCTCTGACACGGCCGTCGGGACGGAGGTGCCTGAGATTGATATCGTACTCGGGGGGCACTCCCACACATTCCTGGATGAGCCAGAAGTGATCCGACGACCTTCTGGATTTACCCTGGTGAACCAGGTTGGGTTTGCCGGCATTCGGCTCGGGCGAATTGACCTGGTCCTTGACCGTAACGGGCAAGCCCGCCGCTGGTACTCCAGCGCCTACGACATCGACGCGCGCCTGGATTACCTCTGATCTGAGGGCGTGCCTCCCGCTGGCGACGTGACCGGAGCCTCGCGCACAGTTCGTGACTCCCGGGCCGTGCAATCGCGATGAAGGCGTGACGGGTTCGTGACAACTTGGGCGGTCTGCCTCTCGTTCAGTGGAGTAGATATTCACTTGAACCGAGGCAACAATGACTACTGCAAAT
>JABDJZ010000319.1 GCA_013003255.1 Rhodothermales bacterium | reverse complement strand
GCTTGTCGGCTGCCTGATCACCGTCGCCGGACGCGGCCTGCTTACCCTCGCCCTTGGCCGCGGCCTTCTCTTTCCCTGAGTCTGCCGCGTTTTCGGACGCCGCGTTCTCCTTATCGGAGGCCTTGCTCTCGGAGGCCTCATCGCGCTTGGGACGCCGTCCGCGGCCTCGATCACGGTTGCCGCGACCACCCGAGCTGTCATCCGAAGCGTCGTCGTCGGAACCGGAGGACCTGCCGCTGCGGGATCGGTCATCATCGGTCAGCGGCCCGTAGCCGCGCTCCGCGTCGCGCAACCGCACGATCTCGGCAATTTCGTCGACCGGAATGGCGGCCTTGGACATCTTGAAGACCAGATTCGCCACCTGTCGATCCTTGTGGGGGGCCTGGTTCCATTCCGGGTGGGCCTGCTCGATAATGCTCACCAGAATCCTCAGATGCGGATAGCGCTCTTCCGGTGTCTTCAGTTCCGCGATGGACTGGGCGTACAGGTCGGAGTTACGGCCCACCTGCTTGTCGACGATCTTGTCTCTGTATTCCATGTGGCGTGAACCTTGGTATTTGGGGTAACGTTCCATTGGTTCATGTTCAATATTTCGCTGCCATATCGCCTCGAACTGCTACCCGTGGTTCCAGCCTTTCACAGGAAGGCCCGGAAGGAAAAAGACCTCGGTCAGGGGCAGTTGGTGTACTACGGACCGAGCCCGGCCTACTACGGAATCGGCGAAGTAAAGCAAATCATCGACGGTTTCATTGCGGTGGACTTTCGGGGAACGGGCCAGTTCGGGGTACACGAGGATGTGTTCAAGCCGGAGTACCTGATCCCGATCCCGCAGCGCACACTCGGCATGCTCTGATTCGCGACGTTTGTCGATTGTCGCCCACTTTCTGGAATCCTTTCCGTTGCCCCTCCCGTACGGGCGGGCTGACTCCGCCACTCCCTTCCTGACCGTGACCCGATACCTCCTCTTTGCCACAGCCTTTTCGCTAGCCGCCTGTTCGGGGAGTCCCCGGTCCATTCCGCTGGTGAGCGGTGGCGTCGACACCTTTGAGGATGGCAACCACCTGAATGCCGTTGAGCACCCCTGGGAGGCCATCGCCGAGGGCGCCGGAACGCGGGCCAGTATCGAAGTCCAGCCGGGTGGCTTTTTCAACATTTCAAAGCACCACCTGGAGGTCGTCGGCGTGCGTCCTGAGGGCAACTCGGGATCCAGCGTTGCCGGAGTCCGCAGCTCCATTGAGGAGTTTCCGCCGGCCGCAGACCCGTCACGCGCAGCCATTCCCCGGGACGTGACCGGGTATTCGGGTCTGGCAATCTCGTTGCGCGGCACCCCGGGCACGTACATCATACAGTTGGCGTCTGCCTCGGTCACCGATTTCGACAACTACAATGCCTACGTAGAGGTGAGCGACGCATGGGCCGAATACCGGCTCCCCTTCTCTTCTTTCAACCAGGAGGGGTTCGGAACCCCCGTGCCCTGGACCGGACGTGATGTCACCAGCATCGCCGTCTTCGCCAATCTCGAAGGCTACTTCGATTTCGGCATCGACGACATACGGTTCTACCAGGACTGATCCCTGCCCCCAGAGATTTCAGGCTACAGCCAGCATGCCCCACCTACGCGTAGAAGAAGTCAGCAAGCAGTATGAGAAGGTCCTCGCCGTGGACCGCGTCTCATTTGAAGCCAAGCCGGGACGGATACTCGGCATTCTCGGGCCGAACGGCGCCGGGAAGACCTCCACCATCCGGATGATCACCTACATCACGATCCCGGATTCGGGTCAGGTGACGCTGGACGGCAAGCCGGTGGGGCCCTGGAGCCAGCAGCGCATGGGTTACCTGCCTGAAGAGCGAGGACTCTACAAGGCCATGAAGGTCGGTGAGCAGCTGGCGTATTTCGGCGAACTCAAGGGGCTTTCGCACCGAGAGGCGGTCAAGACGGCCAAGCGGTGGCTTGAGCGATTCGAAGGCAAGGACTGGTATGGGCGGAAGACCCAGGAACTCTCGAAGGGCATGCAGCAGAAGGTCCAGTTCATCGCAACCATCATGCATGAGCCGGAACTGCTGATTCTCGATGAGCCGTTCGGCGGTCTCGATCCCATCAACGCAGACCTGTTGCGTGACGTGATCATGGAGCTGAAGTCCGACGGACGCACCATCCTGTTTGCCTCGCACCGCATGGAGCAGGTGGAGCAGCTCTGCGATGACATCTGCCTGATCTCGGGCGGACGCAAGGTGCTGGATGGCTCACTGCGGGAAGTGAAGCGTCAGTTTGGCCGAGACACCGTCCAGGTGGACTTCGAGGGCTCGGATGCCTTCCTGGACAACCTGGTTCGCGACGGCCTCATCAAGGTCTCTGTCCAAAGCAAAGCGCACGCGGAGTTTCGCCTGCTGAACGGAACGTCCCCGCGGACGGTGCTGGAACGCATCCTGGCCACCGTGGATGACATTTCGCGATTCGAACTCGTAGAACCCCCACTCCGGGAAATCTTTGTCCAGGTAGCCGGACAACGGGAGGTGATGGCATGAACCGCATTCAGATTGTTGCCAAGAACGAATTCCTGAAGCGCGTCAAGACCCGCGCCTTCATTCTGACCACGCTCCTCGGCCCGCTGGCCTTCGTGGCGTTCATCGCAATCGTAGCGTTCGTCTCGGTCAAGTCGCTGAGCGACAGCGACATGAAGACCATCGCCGTCGTGGATGATACCGGGGTCCTGTACGAACGCCTGGTCGAAGGCGATTCGGATCAGTTCTCCTTCCTTGAGGCCGATGTAGCCGCAGACTCCGTCCGTGCCGGGGTATTGGCCGGCCGCTTCGATGGCTACCTCAAGATTCCAACGGGTGTGCTGACCGGCGAATCCGGGGTCGAGTACTCGACGGTTGAAGGGGGAATGGGCAGCCTCTTCCAGCGGAGCCTCGAGCGCCGGGTTGAAGGCGTTATTGAAGAGGTTCGCCTGGAGCAGGCCAATGTGACTCAGGAAGTACGGGACATCCTGAGCGAGCGCATTCAGGTCAGTACGACCGTGCTGACTTCCGAGGGCGAGGAGGCGGGCAACGCCGGCGGCTACGCGGCTGTCGGGTTCATCATGGGCTTCCTGATCTACATCTCCATGCTGGTCTACGGGTCCGTGGTGATGCGGGGCGTGATCGCCGAGAAGACCAGTCGCGTGGTTGAGATCATTGTCTCATCCGTCAAGCCGTTTGAACTCCTGCTTGGTAAGGTGCTGGGAATCGGTGCGATGGGGCTCGTTCAGATGACGGTCTGGGCCGGGCTGATCATGGCGGGAACCGTAGGATCTTCGTTCATCATCGCCCTCTTTGTCGATCCTGCAGCCGTCAGCCTTCCCGAGTCAGCCAGTCAGCAGGAAGTCATGGCCGCAATGGACTTCCAGCCACCCCAACTGGGGCTGGAAGTGTTCGTGTGGTTCGTCCTGTTCTTCCTCGGCGGCTACTTGCTCTATGCCAGCCTGTTTGCGGCGATTGGGTCAGCCGTCGATCAGGAGTCGGATGCCCAGGGCTTCATGCTCCCGGTCATGATGCCCATCATTCTCTCGATCGTGTTCATCCAGCCCATCATTGAGTCCCCAAATTCAACGCTGGCGGTGGCACTCTCGATGATTCCGTTCTTCAGCCCCATTCCGATGGTGGTCCGGATAGCGGTGACCGATGTCCCGTTCTGGCAGGTGGGAGGGTCCTTTGTTCTCTTGATTGGGACGTTCCTTGGCGCCATCTGGGTGAGCTCGCGGATCTACAGGGTCGGCGTCCTGATGTACGGCAAGAAGGCCAAGCTGAGCGACCTCATCAAGTGGATCCGGTACGCCTGACCCAGCTGCCGCGAGGCCTAGCCCGGCCGACGAGGAGCCTGATCCGGCCTTCGACAGGCCGAACGCCACGGTTTTGAGACAGGGCATTCGCCTCTGCCCCACGATTTTCGGAACCTGAGCCGTTCCCTTTACTAGGAATTCCATCGCCGAACACTTCGGCGAAACTCGTGAAGCCGCCGGGCTCGTCCACCCCCGTGCCCGGCATCGTCCGTCCGGCATGCTGCGCAGGCTCCTTTTTTTGCTGACCCTGGCCGGCGTGGCACTCTCTGCCATGCCCGCGGAGGCGCAGTATTTCCGCTACGGCAAGAACAAGGTGCACTACGAGAACCAGGCCTGGTTCTACCTGCGGACTGAGCACTTTGATGTCTACTACTACGAGGGGGGTCAGGTGCTGGCGGACTTTGCCGCGAACGCCGCGGAGGATGCGTACGAGCAGGTAGCCGAGCTCTTCCGATACGAGCCGGAGGGGCCTATCCCGCTTCTGGTCTACACCAGTCACAACGAGTTCGCCGTAACCAACGCCGTCGAGCTACCCACCTATTCGGACGGAATCGGCGGGGTAACGGAGCTTTTCAAGAACCGCATTGCCGTCCCGTTCACGGGAGACTATGCGGCCTTCCGGCACGTCATTCATCACGAGCTGGTCCACGCTGTGATCAATGACATCTACTATGGCGGCTCCATTCAGTCCATCATCGCCAACAACATCCAGACGCGAATTCCGCTCTGGTTCAACGAAGGGCTGGCTGAGTATTCTGCTGCCGCCGGGTGGGACACTGAGTCCGACATGTACGTGCGCGAGGCGATTCTCGAGGACCACCTCGCCGAGATTGATCGCCTGGGCGGTTTCTTTGCCTACCGCGGAGGCCAGGGAGTCTGGGACTACGTGGCCCAGCAGTATGGCGAAGAGAAGATTGCCGAGATCCTGCAGCGCCTGCGACTGAGCCGCTCGGTAGAGGCCAGCTTCAAGCGCGCGCTGGGTCTGGACCTGGACCAGTTGTCAGAACGCTGGCACCGGTCGCTGCGGGAAGTCTACTTCCCGGAAGTAGCCAGCCGCGAAGACCTCAACGACGTGGGCCGCGTCCTGATCACGCGTGACCAGGGGTTCTACAATACCAGCCCTGCGATGTCTCCCCAGGGCGACCGCGTGGCTTTCATTACGACACGCAGTGGCCTCTTCGACGTGTACGTGTCGGACGTGGCCGGAGACGAGCGGGCCCGAAAGCTTATTCAGGGACAGACCAGTACCGCCTTCGAGAACTTCAAGGTGCTGACGCCGGGACTGGACTGGAGCCCTGATGGAAAGACGCTCGCCATCGTGGTGAAGCACGGAGAAACCGACGCCGTCGCGCTGGTCAACGTGGCCTCCGGTTCCGTGAGGCATGTCCGCGTGGCGGGTACGGAACAGATCTCCGCAGTCTCCTGGCACCCGGGTGGAGAGCGGCTGGCCGTCGCCGCGGCTTCAGCAACGCAGTCGGACATTTTCGTGGTCGATGTCGAGGGTCACCGTACTGTCAATCTGACCAACGATCTCTTCAGCGACCACGAGCCTGACTGGAGTCCGGACGGGCGCTTCATCGTCTTCCAGTCAGATAGGGGGGAGCGAACGCTACTGGGCCTGAACGGAGAGCGTGGGTTCAACATGCTCACCCACGACTACAGTCGCCGCTCGCTGTATCGACTGGTGCCCGGTCGCGGCTACGTGGATCGACTGACCAACTCCGGCGTGTGGAGTGACCGAAGACCCCAGTTCGGCCCGGATGCCGACCGATTCCTCTTCCTGTCGGACCGAAACGGGGTGAACAACCTGTGGGAGAAGGATCTGGAGACCGGAGCCGAGCGCCCGGTCACGGACCTCACCGTAGGGGTCATGCAAATGTCGGTGGCGGCCAATGGGCAACGCTCCGCTCTGGTCAGCCTGAAGGAAGGGACGCCATCGATTTATGTGCTCCGAACGCCGTTCGAGAGAAGCCCCTCCGACTCGGATCGGCTCAGACCGAACGTCTGGGCACAGCGGCTGCAGCCGGGTTTGCAGGAGGATGCGCCAGCGCTCGCCCTTGCCGGGTCCAACCAGAGGCGAACCAACCCATTTCTGCGCGCTGCGAGCGGAACCGTGGCGCCTGAACGTGTCGAGATCGGCGTCGGAGGTGATGCCGACTTCGAGATCCACAGCGTGCTGGATACGCCCCGGGTAGTCGGTGCCGATTCGATCACGGCCGGCCCGGCCGCTGAGGTGGACTTCCGCAACTACACCTTCAGTTCGGCCTTCTCTGAGGCGGCGCGGGAAATGGCGCCGGGGGCAACCCGCATTCCCGCCGAGCTGTCTGCCCGGGCGATTCTCGACGAGACCGGCAATTATGCGCCTCGCCGCTACAAGCTGGATTTTTCGCCCGACATCGTCCACGGAGCTGCCGGGTATGATGCCCTCTACGGCGTGCAGGGCGTGACCCAGATGATGTTCTCGGACATGTTGGGCAACCACCGCATCGTGGTTGCTACCAACCTGCTGCTCGACCTGAGGAATTCGGACTACATCCTGTCCTATTCCTACCTGCCGGAACGGGTGGACTGGACCACATCCGGCTTCCACATTTCCCGCCTCCTCGCCAACCTCTCGGGAGACCGCCCCACCTACTACCGCTATCGACAGTACGGTGCGTCCATTCAGGCCAGCTACCCGCTTTCCAAGTTCACGCGCGTTGATGCGGAGTTGTCGCTGGTCGGGGTCAACCAGACTGACATCACGGACGCGCTCCGCCCAAGCAGCACGCGCTCGCTGGTCATTCCGCGCCTGACCTATACCAGGGATGTCACCACCCCGGGCTACCTCTATCCCATTGACGGCACACGACTCGCGGTGTCGGTCTCGGGAAGCCCGTTCGGCCTGAGTCGACAGCCTGCCCGATTTGTAACCCTGCTGGGGGACTTCCGCAGCTACTCGTCCTTTGGCCGGGGCGCCTACACCTTTGCCTTCCGCTCGTCGGGGGCCGCCTCGTTCGGGCCGCAGCAGCAGCTCTTCTACACCTCGGGGGTGCTGAACTGGATCAACCGGACGTTTGATGATCTCAACGGCCTTCCCATCGAGGATGCGTCGGACTTCATCCTGGCGACCCCCATTCTCCCGCTCAGAGGCTTCGACATCAACGCGCGCAACGGATCCTACTTCGGCCTGGTCAACGCGGAATTTCGGTTCCCGCTGATTGCCGCGATGCTGCCTGGTCCCATCCCCTTCCTGCCGTTGTACAACATTCAGGGACAGGTCTTCGCCGACGCCGGCGTGGTGTGGGGAGGCCGCGGAGATGACAGCTCCCTCTCCCTCCGGAACACGGAGGAGAACGGGGTTACCCTGTTCGACGACTTGCTGACCTCGGCCGGATTTGGCGTCAGGACGGTCTTCCTCGGGTACCCCATCCGGTTTGATTTCGCGTGGCCGTTCGATGGGCAGCGGTTCGCGGACCGGCGCACCTACATATCGCTGGGGCTGGATTTCTAGGCTGCGGGCGCGGGCGGATGCAGTGGCGAGGGCGATGTGGCGCGCACGCCATTCGCAGCCCGAATGCGGTGGAAAGGGCGTGAAACCGTTTCTTGGGGAAAACCTTCTGGGCCAAGGCTGGGTTCGATCCGGCTAGAATTTTCCAACGGCGCTATGCCCCACACAATCAATCGCCTCAGTGACGTCGAGTACGAACTCGAGGTAGAGGCTTCGGCCGACGAACTGGCCCCTGAACTTGATTCGGCCATCCGCAAGCAGCGGGCCCGGACCTCCATGAAGGGCTTTCGCCCCGGCAAAGTACCTGCGCAGTTGGTGCGCAAGATGTACGGGAAGGCCCTGGCCTATGGCGTGGCGGAGGACACGGTCCAGAAGACCTACCGCGCCGAAATCCTCGAGCAGGATGCCTACGACGTGCTCGGGCAGCCCACCATCACCGAACTGGACTACGAGTACGGTGGCGATCTCAAGGCCAAGGTGCGCTTTGGAGTCCGTCCGGACTTCGAACTCCAGGACGTCACGGGTGTGGAAGTCTCCCGGCTGGAGCACACCGTCGACGATAAGGAGGTCGACGAGGAACTCGAGCGCATGCGTGAGCGGGATGCCGACCTGTCGCCCATCGATGGACCGACCACCGCCGACAGCTTCCTTCTGACCGACATCTACGAGGTGGATGAAGAGTCGGGAGAGCTGACCGGCGAACACCGCCACGACGTGGCATTCTGGCTGGGCGGCGACGAGCTGCTGCCGGATACCCGCGAGGCCCTGATCGGCGTGAACGAGGGCGATGCCGTGCGTGTCAAACTCGTCCGGCACGAGGATGACGAGGCCCAGCTGTTCGAGGTGCGGATCAAGGAGAACAAGAGCCGCGAGCTGCCGGATCTCGACGACGATTTTGCCAAGTCCGCCTCGAAAGGCTCCATAGAGACCCTCGAGGAGCTGCGAACGCAGTTGAAGGAGCGGATGGAGCAGTCTGTTGCCCATTCCAGCCGCGAGCTGTTTGAAGGCGGCCTTATTCGTGCCGTGCTCGACAAGAACGAATTCGAGGTGCCCCAGTCCGTGGTGGACATGTACCTGGAAGGCCGGCTCGAAGAGTTCAAGAAGCAGGCGGGTGACAAGCTGCCTGAGGATTTCGACGAGGCCGCTTTCCTGGATGCAGGCCGAAGTGACGCCGAGCGGCAGGCCCGATGGATGTTCATCCGGGACCGCGTGGTCAGCGACGAGGGCTACACCGTTACCGAGGAGGACCGTGTTGCCTACTTCGAGGAAACCGCCACCGGAGACGGCCTCACCCCCGACTTCATGATGCAGTACTATCGGTCCATGCCGAAGATGATGCAGCAGTTGGATGACATGCTCGTCACCCGGAAGGTGCTGGACTTTTTTGCCGCTCAGGCCACGATAGTCGGAAAAGACCGCGAGGCCATGCGTCTGGAAGCGGCTGCAGAGCGCGGAGAATAGGGCCTGAACAAGCCCGGCACGCCGGTTGCGTGTCGGGTGGAACCGGCCCACAGTGGTCCGGTTATTTCGACGCCGAAAACCCACGGGAAAAACGACATGGTCGACCAGTTCATCAAGTTTGCCAAAGGACTTGATCGTATTCCGAGCGATATCTACAGCGGCCCCCTCGACAAGGGCGCCATGGGCACGCTGGTGCCGATGGTTGTGGAGCAGTCCTCCCGCGGTGAGCGGGCCTACGACATTTTCAGCCGCCTCCTCAAGGAGCGGATCATCATGCTCGGCACCGGCATCAACGATGCGGTTGCCAACCTGATGGTGGCACAGCTTCTCTACCTCACCAGTGAGGATCCGGACCGCGACATCAACATCTATGTCAACTCGCCCGGCGGGTCGATCGACAGTGGTCTCGCCATCTACGACACCATGCAGTACATCAAGCCCGCGTGCTCGACCATCTGCATCGGTCTCGCCGCATCAATGGGCTCTGTGCTTCTGGCTGCCGGTGAGCACGGCAAGCGCGCCGCGCTTCCGAACTCCCGCGTCATGATTCACCAGCCCTGGATGGGTGGCGTTCAGGGACAGGCCTCTGACATCGAGATCCACGCGCGCGAAATCGTTAAGATGAAGCAGTCCCTCTACCAGATTCTTGCTGACCACTCCGGTCAGACCAAGGAGCAGATTGAGGCCGACGGGGATCGGGATCACTGGTTGAGCGCCGCCGAGGCCAAAGACTACGGTCTCATCGACAACGTGCTTACGCCGGCTTCGGCCCGCGATGCCGAGAAGGGAGGCGACGCCTAGGTCTCTTCCGCCTTCAGTTTGATTCAGGCCCGGTCTTCCAGTTGGAGGATCGGGCCTGTCTTTTTAGGAAGCGTCTCCCAGGGCGTCGTAGCGGCGCTGCATCTCCTCCGGGGAGACCTCCTCGATGCTGTGACCGATGATCCACTCGTGGCCGAACGGATCCCTGATTCGACCTGAGCGCTCGCCGTAGAAGTGGTCATTCGGGGGATGAATGATCTCGGCGCCATTTTCAACTGCGCGGTCGATGATGGCGTCTGTGTCATCGACATGCAGGTGTATGGCGACGAAAACGCGGTCCCCGGGCTCCGGCGCACTGACCCCGTACTCCGGGAACGCGTCTGAAACCATGATCGTGGTTCCTCCGAAGTCCAGTTCCACGTGGCCGATCTTGCCGGAGGGGTCAGTCAACTTGAGGCCTTCGACAGCCCCGAAAACCTTTGAGTACCAGTTGATGGC
>JABDJZ010000318.1 GCA_013003255.1 Rhodothermales bacterium | reverse complement strand
ATGCACGCCGAACCCGGACGAGTAGTCACCCTGCGCGGCGTGGACCAGTTCGTGGGGACCGACGCCCATCAACCAGTCCGAGTGCCGGACCGACAGGCCTCGCCCGAAAATGCCCACTCCTTCGATCTCCGACTTGAACGGGACGGTGGCCACGAAGCCGTTGCCCCGATCGTTGTACCGGTTCAGCACGACGGGCATGCGAAAGCCCGGTTTGGTCGGAAAGATGCCGTTTACCGCGGGCAGGGTCGACTCCAGGGTGGCGGCAAGCTCGCGCGCCTGTCCCTCCGTCCCCTCCTGGTAGATGATGTCGAAATGCGCCGACCGCATGACCAGGTAGTCCACGCCCGGTGGCCGGTACACCACGTCATAAACCGGAATGACCTGTGCGCTGACCGCGGCAGCCGCGAAGCACGTCAGGATCAACAACAAGGCCGAAGTCTGGCGGATCAGGCCGGCTCGCATAGGCGCAGCGGTCAATGGTTGGTCGGGGCGCGGAATACAGCGCGAACCGCGAAAAGACAGGTGACCGCGGAAGATAGCCCGGCACGCCTTCGTTTCACGCGATATCCCGACTTGCGGTTTGGCTGGCTTCCGGGGTCGCCCTAATTTTTCCGCGGAGAGGTGCCGGAGTGGTCGAACGGGGCAGTCTCGAAAACTGTTGTGCGCTATGCGTACCGAGGGTTCGAATCCCTCCCTCTCCGCAGCCCTCGCAAGGCGAACAAAGTTCGCTTGCGCATGGGATCGGAGCGAACCAAGCTCGCTTGAGTGAGCGGAGTCCCAGGCGCAGGGGCCCGCGCAGCGGGTCTTGCGAGGGGTGCGTGCCCTCCCACTCCAGGATGTGCGAGCAAAGCGAGCAAATCCCTCCCTCTCCGCATTGGCCTCTGGCCGCCTGGCCGTGTAGTCTGATGATGACTGCACGGCTTCTTTGTGTCGGCGTGGTAGGTCGGGAATTGGGCGCGGCTGGCGGGCCTTGGATGCCTCAGATCACCGTCGGGCGCTCCTGTCAGCGCGGCTAAGTTCACTTGGCGCCCAGATTGAACTTCTGGCGGCGCTGTTCGGGCGGCTGAGTTCACTTGGCGACCAGATTGAACTTCCGGCGGCGCTGTTCGGGCGGCTAAGTTCACTAGCCCCCCAGATTGAACCTCGGGCGGCGCAGGCCGCCACAGCACCACTCCGGCCCACGAAAGCCAAGCCGAGGAAGTCGCCTGCCGCCGCGGACGCCAAAAAAACCTCCCAGCCTTCCTCACGCCGCCGCAGTCCTTCCTCACACCGCCGCAGGCCTTCCTAACCTGCTGCAGCCCTAGCTCACGCTAAGCCCACCGTGCGCCGCCTCGGCCATCGCACGCATGAACCCAACGTCGCCGTCGTCCTCGAACGCGTTGCCGACCACAACGAAGGATGCCCCCGCCCGCACCTTAGCAGCCACCGTTTCGGGCGTGCGAATCCCACCTCCAACAATAATTGGTACATCCACAGCGTCGGCGACCGCCCGAATCATCCGGTCCGGGACAGGGGATTCCGCTCCGGATCCGCCATCCAAATACATGCACTGCAGCCCCAGCATCTCCCCGGCCATCGCAGTCGCCGCGGCAACTCCGGGCTTATTCCGCGGCAACGGCATTGAGCCCACCATGTACTGGGCCGTCGTCAGGGGTCCGGACTCCACCAGCATGTACCCGGTCGAAAGCGTCTCGAGGCCCATTTTCCGGATCAGCGGGGCCGCAACCACGTGGCGCCCGATGAGGTAGTCCGGGTTGCGGCCGCTGATGACCATCAGGTAGAGAAGCGCATCCAGCGAGGGCACCACCTGGGTGATGGCACCGGGAAACCCGATCACCGGCAAATCGGTGTGGCGCTTCAATGTGGCAACGTATCGCTCAAGTTCCAACGAGTGGATGAGACTCCCGCCCACGAAGATGGCGTCGACGCCGACGCTGCCGGCGCGCGCCGCCAAATCCGGCAGGGCATCCTCCGTTGTATCGTCCGGGTCCACCAGAAGCACGAAACCCGCGCCACGGCTGTCTCGGATATTAAGGAGACGCTGGAATACAGTGGACAAATCTATGAGGCGATTCAGCTGGGAAATGGCTCGTCGGAGAGAGCACCAATAATCAAGCTCCCCGACTGCGGGAATCTAGCGCAGCGGGTCCCGGCACTCAACTAGGCGAGCATCTCGGAGAGCACGTTGGCCGAGGATTCGATAGCCTCGCCCAGTTTGGCCGCGTCCCGGCCGCCTGCAGTCGCAAGCGTCGGACGTCCGCCGCCACCCCCACCGACAATCTTGGCCAGCGTGCCGACCAGCTTGCCGGCCTGGATCCCGCGACCCTTGATGAGGTCGTCAGACACGGTTACCACCAGGTAGGCCTTCTCGCCATCCGAGGACCCGAGAACACCCACGGCGCTCTCTCCCATCCGGGCGCGAAGGTCTTCGCCGAGCGTCCGTAGCCCGTTCATGTCGGTCCCGTCTACCTGCCCGCGCACCAGCGAAACTCCGGAAACGTCAACGGCTGCGGACAGGAATCCGTCCAGACTCCCGGCCAGCGCCTGCTGGCGTGCTTTGTCCAGATCCTTCTCGAGACGCTTGTTCGCATCCAGGAGGTCCGCCACCTCTTCGTCGCTCGGACGCTGCAGGGACTTGAACTGCCCACGGACCCGGTTCAGCTCCTCAAGCTCTGCATGCAGGTGATCGATGGCGTCGATTCCAGCCACCGCCTCGACACGCCGGATACCGGAGGCCACGGAGCCCTCGGACCGGAATCGAAAGATGCCAATCTCACCGGTGGCGTCCACGTGGATACCACCACAGAGCTCAACGGAGAAGTCCGGATCAAAGGTGATCACGCGTACGCTGTCCCCGTATTTCTCTCCGAACAGCGCCATCGCGCCCCTGGAAAGCGCCTCCTAGATCGGCACCTCCCGGTCCTCGCCCTTGGCAATGTTGCGCTGAATCACCTCGTTGACGCGCTGCTCCACCCGCTTGAGTTCATCGGGCGTGACGCGCTCGAAATGGCTGAAATCAAAACGAAGCTGTCCGGGCGCCACCAGCGAGCCCTTCTGCTGAACGTGGGGGCCAAGCACCTCCCTCAGCGCGGCGTGCATCAGGT
>JABDJZ010000317.1 GCA_013003255.1 Rhodothermales bacterium | reverse complement strand
GGGTCCGGGCGGGGACAGGTGAGCCATCAAGGCGTCCATATAGCCCACGTAGTCACGAATCTCGTCCTCCCGCGCTTCCCGCGTCATCCAGGACGCGCCCGGTCTTTCGGAAAACCCCTTGCCGTAGAAACGGGACAGACCCTCCGGCACAACCAGCAGCCGGTCCGGGCTCTCCAGCACCCGGCACGCTTTGAGGAAGTCGTCCGCAAGCTGTCCGTATCCGTGCAGGAGTAGCCACGTCTCGCGCGCCTTGCGGGGGTCCCCCGAAATCAGGTACCGGGCAGTTCTTGTGACTGCAATTTTGTGCTCGGTCGCCATTGGTCAGGCGGCCGAATCAATGTCCTCAATGATCCGGAAGTGGTGATCGGCGTGAATGGCCGCCAGTTTCAACCACTGCTCCGCGTTGAGCATGCCGAAGTACGGGTGCTCAACCTTCCAGTCTGAGACGGCGGCCTTCTCCAGGACCTCCGCCACCGAATCGTACATGCGCCGGCTCCGGGCAACGGCTGTCTCAAGTTCTTCGCGGGAAACTGTCTCCGGGGGCATGGTCCGCGCCGGTGCCTTGCCCTTTCCGCGGGGAAACCGCCCCGACATCAGTACGGCTCGGCCCATCGCGCTGATTCGCCCTTCCAGCTTGGCAGGACTCACCTGTCCGGCAATACGCATGACGCCCGCAAGCATCAGGGCGGTCGAAGACGCGATATGGTGCATCTGCTCGGCCACGGACCAGCTTGAAATCGCATCCACCGTCAGCTGGAGTTCATCCTCCGATCGATGCATCAGGCCGGCCAGCCTGTCGTATCGCTCGCCGAGAGCCTGATGGAGGGAGTTCAGCTTGTCGATCGAGAGGGGCATGGCGTGGGCTTGCACGTTCGAGCCGTATTATCTTCGCGAAAACAGGGCTCGAGGCAATGATTGATTCGTTGGACAGGACCGACAGGCGAATTCTGAACATCCTGCAGGCTGAGGGCGGGATCTCCAATGTGGAACTGGCCCGCCGCGTTCAGTTGGCTCCGGCCACCACCCTGGAGCGGGTACGGAAGCTCAGAAACCAGGGATTCATCACACGGACGGTCGCTCTGGTTGATCCGGACAAGGTAGGTCAGTCCACCGTGGCCTTCGTCAGTGTGTCCCTGACCCAGCACGGGGCGGACAAGGTCGAGGCCTTTCGGCGCGAGGTCGAAAACCTGCCGCAAGTCATGGAGTGCTACCACATTACCGGGGACAGCGATTTCCTGCTCAAAATCGTGGCGTCGGACATCGGAGCCTACGAGTCGTTTCTGCTGGAGGAGTTCGGCCAGATTGCGCATATCGGCCGCATCCACACGTCGTTTGTGCTGTCCACCGTGAAGCACGGGACCCAGGTTCCGATTCCGTCCGGGGAGTGACGAAGGCTCAGCGCCGGGCCAGCTCGATGAGGCCGGGCTGTGCTGGACCGGGGCCGGCTTGCGCCGGGCGCCCACGCAAAACTCAGCGCCGGTAGCGAATCTGACCGCCCACGATGGTCATTTCAACCCGGGTGTCCGGGATGTCGGACTCCTCCACCTGAAGGATGTCCTGAGACAGTACCGTAATGTCCGCCAGCTTGCCGGGCGTGAGCGAACCCTTGATGTCCTCCTCGAACGCGGCATAGGCGTTGCTGAGTGTGTAGCTGCGCAGTGCTTCCATCCGCGTCATCCGCTGCTCCGGATAAAACACCGAGCCATCCCTGACCACGCGCGAGACGGTAGCGTAGTAACTGGCGATGGGATCCACATCCTCGACGGGTGCATCCGTCCCGTTCGTGACCACGGCACCTGAGTCCAACAGGCTGCGCCACACGTAGGCACCTTCGCGGGCCCGCTCCTCGCCGAGTTTCTCGTGCACCCAGGGCCCATCCGACGTGGCGTGCACGCCCTGCATGGCAGCAATCACGCCCAACTCGGCAAACCGCGGAATGTCGTCGGGATGCAGATGTTGCGCGTGCTCGATCCGCCTGCGCCGATCCTGATCATCCGGTCCGCCGAAAGTGGCCTCGTACAGATCCAGGACTTCGCGATTGGCACGGTCGCCGATGGCGTGGACATTCAGCTGGAGCCCATTCTCAATGGCGACGCGGGCGGTTTCCTCGATGGAGGAAACCTCCGACGTATTCAGTCCTGCGCTCTCAGGTTTGTCCGAGTAGGGTTCCAGAAGCCAAGCCCCGTGCGGCCCCAGTGCGCCGTCGATGGAACGCTTGATGGAGCGTACTGTCAGGAAGTCATCGCCCGCTCCAACCAGAGGAAAGTCGCCCGCATT
>JABDJZ010000299.1 GCA_013003255.1 Rhodothermales bacterium | reverse complement strand
ATCGACAAACGGTCCGTACCAGTCCGTCACATAGTTGCTCGCCCCAACGCTGTAGACCACGATTCCCGCTCCAAGCAGATTGTCCAGGACCTCGCTGCGGGAGAGGCTGGTCACGTTGTCCTGCTCGTGGAATCGCTCATCCGTGATCCAGATCACCACGCGCAACGCTTCCTCCCGGAATGGGAGCTGTACGGCGCGCTCCAGTGCCGCCAGGGAGTTCTCGGGCGCATCGCCGCCGCCTGTGGCAACCTGTCGTCCCACGAAATTCTGAAAAGCCGTGATGTCGGTCGTGAACTCAAATACATCAGCGAGTTCATCGCGAAAGGTCACCATAGCCATCCGCGGGTCGATGCCCTGGACCCGGATGCTGTCACCAAATTCGATGAGATTGGCGCGGACCCCTTCAATCTCATTGCGCATGCTTCCTGTCACGTCCAGCACGAACACCAGATCCACGGCCTCCAGGGACCGCGTGGAGTCGCGTGTCAGACTGAAGTCCTGAATCCGGGTGCCGTTCTCCCAGAGAAAGACGTTTGAGGGCCGGAGTCCCGGAATCCGGGCTTCGGTCTCTTCGATCTTGGCCTCAAATATGACGCCCAGCGTCGGAAAACCGGAGGTAATCACAGAGTCGATGCTCAGGAGAATGCCCTCGTCCGAATACGGGGCGGCCGGGACGAAGAGCGTTCGCTCCAGGCCGTCCGTGAACTGGCCGTCACTGGCCTCAAGGGTTACCTCCACCGACGTATCCTCGTAGATCTCCGGTACGAATCCTTCCAGAAAGACCACCCTGGACTCGCCCGGCTGAAGCGGATCGGTTTGCCCGTCAGTCGCGATGTCCACCGGGGAAGCAGCGCCGAGGGAGACCTCGATATCGCCCGTTGCGGAGGCCGAGTTGTTGCTCAGTTCGATCCGAGCCCGCAGGTCCTGTGGGAAGAGGCGCCCACCGGCGATGGTCAGAGACTGCGGCATGTCGGCGCGAACAAAGAGCCCCGCTGGAAAATCCGGAGGTTCGAGACTGAAAACCATGGACAGCCTAGTGGTGTCACCGGGTGCCAGCTCCACGGCCTCGCCCTCCATCCTGAGCGCAAGATCATAGATGGCTGCAGATGCCTCCCGAAGCCCCATCAGGTCAAACCAGTTGCCGACATCCAGGCGCGCAGGACCGTTGCCTCCGAAAGCAATTCCCGCACGAAGCCCCTCAGGTACGTCTTGACGCTCGCTGATCTGGAAGGCCGCCGGAATGTCGCTGCCGGCCAGAGTCCTGGTGGTCATACCGTCGAGGTTGACGTAACCATCGCCCCACTTTCCCATCGCCGGGTCCAGAACCAGGCCGGGCGCCACACTAACCGTCCCGGAACCCTCGTTGCGGGCCAGCAGGTCAAAAACCAGGCTCGTGTCAGACTCCTTCGTTATCCGAAACTGTGCGAAGACATCGCCGCCGAGGAGACCCGTCTTTTCCATATTGCCGGGCGTCCATCTGAGAATGCCCGATTCGCTCGAAGTGGACACGCCTCCGAACAGGTCCTCACCGTCCAGCCGGACCGCGTTTCCGTCAATCGACAGGTACGCAAAAGAAGTGACCGCGTACGGGAAGCCGTACGTGACCTGGACATCGTCATCCAGCGTTTCAGCGGACGCGCCCTTGGTCGTTCCCAGGGTGAAGGACCCATCCGTAGCCAGCGTTGCGGCGATCGCAGTGGTTTCGAGGAGTACGGTCTCGAAGGACCCGCCTTTGCAGGCAGCCTCCTGCCCGCATGACGAATCTCGATCGTACCGCGCCTTGGTGACATCCTGTCCGGACGCTGGTATGACCAGGCCCATTCCGACAATCGCCAATGCAAGGAATCGAGGCATGCGGGTCACCAGGTTGGGTTCAATCATTGAACACTCCAGCCCCGCCGTATACCCAACGGGGGCAATAATGATTGCCCGTTTGGGTACTCCCGCTAACCCTTCCGCTCCGGCTTCAGAAACAACGCCACTGCCATCACCGCAAATGAACCGAGCCACAGCCAATACCCGATTCTCAGTTCACCCACGGAGCCGGCTGCCAGGGCCCAGAACGCGTTCAGCACCGTCGCGGCAGCAAACGCCCAGGGCACCCACGCCGGGGGCTGCTTTTTGGGCAGGGCCACGAACAGGATGCCCGTAACCCACATCAGGAGATTGGTGAGCGCAGACAGCATGGGGACGATTCGCTGCGCCAGTGGCTGCTCATAGTCCCCCACGGCCACGTCGAAAGCCTGAAAGCCAGGAAGCACGCCATCGAGCAGCGTGTCGCCGCCCTCGTAAACGGGCAAGAACCAGGAAACGGCAAACAGGAACCACGCGATGGCGACGCCGGGGGGGATTCGTTTCATTGCTCTGCCATGTCCGTGAGAAGGATGTTGCGATATGCCACCTCATCGCCATGGCCCAGGAATCCGATGTAGCCGGACTTGTTGAAGAGGCCCGGATGCTCGCGGCCCGATAGCGTGCTGTCTCTCGTGGCTTCCGCGAGGTCAGCATCCACGATCACGTGGTCATTCAATGTCACGGTGATGCGATTGCCGATTGCTCGAATGATCTCGTGGTTCCACTCGCCGGCCGGCTTGAGATGCCCGCGTTCCGCAGCCACGATTCCGTAAATGGACCCGTGAGCCTGCCAGTCCCGAATGCCGGACCACTTGGGCGCAAGGTTGTCGATGACCTGAATTTCCATGCCGTAGTAGGCCGCGTCCTTCCCCTGCTCCGCGCGGATGCCGACTCCGTTGTTGGCGCCCGGCGTGAGGTTGAACTCGAACTCCAACTCGAAGTCGCTCAGTTCACGATCGAAGTACAGGTTGCCCCCCTTTCCGGGCAGGCAAACAATCGCGGAGTCACGCGCCACATACCCATCGGTGTCGCCCACCCAGCCGGTCAAGTCATGGCCATTGAAGATGACCTCGGCGCTTGCCTTCCCGGCCTCCTGATGGCGTTGTGGACCGTCCGCGGGCGCACATGAGGCGAGCCCGAGAACCATCAAGGACAACATGACTGAAATCGCGCGCATCATCAGACTGGTGAGGTGACTCTCGAATGTAACATCGTGGCGAACGCAGTTCCCGGGTTTTCCCCGGTTCAGCAGGAGGCGCGTCAGCCGATACCTGTTGAAACCAGCAAGAGACGCGCGCATGATTCCGCCACCGAAACCTCACAACGAAGAAGCTCGACTGAAGCGCCTCCGCGCTCTCGGTCTGCTCGATACGGAGCACGAAGAACGGTTTGACGTCGTCACGCGAATGGCCAAACGGCTCTTCCGTGTGCCGATGGCCCTGGTGTCGCTGGTCGACGCAGATCGCCAGTGGTTCAAGTCCTGCGACGGACTCGATGCCACGGAGACGTCTCGCGAAGTCTCGTTCTGCGGATATACCATCCTCACGGACGAAGTGATGGTCGTCCCGAACGCGCTGGAGGACGAGCGCTTCCACGACAACCCGCTGGTTACCGGACCACCGGACATCCGCTTCTACGCCGGCTATCCGTTGAGCTCGGACGGCTTCAACATCGGTACGCTCTGCATCATTGACACCGAGCCGAGGGAATTCTCAGACCAGGAGGTCAAGATGCTGGCCGATCTCGGCGGACTGGCAGAGCGGGAAATCGCCGCGCTGGAGTTGGCCGCGCTGGATGAGGGCACCGGACTGGTAAACCGTCGCGGACTCTACACCACCGGGAAGAACCTCATCGCCATCAGCAAGCGAACCGGCCGCCCGGTCTCCGTCCTCTTCTTCGACCTCGACGGTTTCAAGGAGGTCAATGACCGCTATGGCCATGACGCCGGAGACCAGCTGCTGGTCGATTTCGGCGACTGCCTTCAGGAGGCATTCAGCACGTCCGAAATCGTTGCCCGGCTTGGTGGAGACGAGTTCTGCGTGATGCTGGCCACCCAACCGGTCGAGGCCTTCGATGGTCCGCTATGCCGGCTGGGCGAGCTGATCGAGCGCAAGAATGCGTCCTATCAGGACGATCGCAGCATTCAGTACAGCGTCGGCGTAGCCACCTTTGACGCGACGAAGCACGAGGACTTTGCTGACCTTCTCCGGGATGCCGACGTGGCCATGTACGCCGCCAAGAGTTCCTGCCGAGGTAACCGCGACGCGGCCTGACAGAAGAGACTCCGAAGCGTGGAGCGCGCTCGGGTGGAGCGGCAGATCCGGTTGGGGTAGATTGCGGCGACCTTAAACGCCACCGCGATGTCCCTCCGCTTCCTCCTCCCTACCCTCCTCCTTGCTCTTACGGTCCAGTCTGCTGCGGCCCATGAAAGGCGCGCACTGGATCACAGCGACTACGAGCGCTGGAAGGCCGTGTCCGATCAGCAGATTTCCGCCGACGGTCGCTGGGCAGTCTGGCGCGAGGCGCCGGACACCATCGGTGACGGACACGTATTGGCTGCTCGCACGGCAGGCGATGACCACTACCTGATTCCGCGCGGCGACAACCCGGCTTTTGCGGGCGACTTCGTGGTAGCCCTGGTCCATCCTCCCTACGATTCCACGCGGCAGGCCAAAGTTGACGAACGGCCACGTGACGAAATGCCGGGTGACAGCCTGGTGGTTCTCAACCTGAGGGATGGGTCACGAACGGCCTTCGGACCTGTCCAAAGCTTCCGTGTCCCCGAGGACGGAGCGGCCGTGGTGGCCATTCTGCTGGATGAGGAGACCGAGACCACGCGGGACAGCACCGCGGCCGAAGCTCCCCACGACAAGAGTGATGGCAAGCAACTTGTGCTGTATCTCCCGGATGAGGATCAACGATTCACCTTTCAGTCCGTTGTTGACTACCGCCTCTCCGAGGACGGGAATTGGTTGGTCTACACGGCCGAGAGCAAGAACGGTGAGGCCGACGGGGCCTATTCGGTGGCCACTGCCTCCGGAGAACGCACCGCGCTGGCCAGTGGCGAGGGGTTCTACCGCCGATTGACGCTCAGCCAGGACGGTAGCCGGGCGGCGTTTGTCTCGAACGCAGCAGACTTCGCCTCAGAGGCCCCCGTGTTTTCGCTGTACGCTGGACGCAACGGCGCGGTGGCTGGCCGTGTTAACATGGGTGGCGCCACCGGAGTGCCTATGGGTTGGGCGGTGTCCGAGCACGGGAGCCTGCGGTTCTCCGATTCGGGTAATCGCCTGTACTTCGGCACAGCACCGGCCCCCCAACCCGAGGTCGAGGACACTCGTCCCGATGACGAGAAGGTAGCGGTCGACATCTGGAGTTGGACAGACAAGGAGCTGATGACGGTGCAGCTGGTCAATCGCCAGCGGGACCTGGAGCGTTCTCACCTGGCAGTACTGCACCTGGACTCGGGACTGGTTGTCCAACTGGGAGACGAGTCCATCGACGACGTTGACTACGTAGACCACGGCGATGCACCCGTGGTATTCGGAGACGACGAGATGGCGTACATGCCGGAGAGCTCCTGGGATACGCCGCGAGCCCGGGACGTCTATGCGATAGACGTGGAAACCGGCACCCGAACTCTGGTAGGCGAACGCATCCGTGCAGGATATACCGCCTCACCGGACGGTACCCACATTGCCTGGTGGGATGGCGAGGAGCTGGTCTGGAAAATCGGCTCCTGGTCCTCGAATCCGGCTTCGACCATCGTGGCTTCCATTTCCCCACCGGATGGCATCCGCTTCGAAAACGAACTCCACGATTCGCCTGCAATCCCGGGTTCCAACGGAAGTATCGGGTGGACCGACGACGGCCTGTGGTTCCTGTTCTACGATCGTTATGACATCTGGGCAGCCCAACCGCGAGGAAGGACCTGGAACGTGACAGGTGGGGCAGGACGCGAGGCGGGCGTGCGCTACCGATACGTGCGCCTGGATCGCGATGCGGACACCGTGGACCTCTCGCAGCCGATGCTCCTCTCCACGTTCAACGGCGCGGACAAGTCAGCCGGTTTTGCCAGCGCGACCATCGCTGGACGCCAGGCAACCATCACCCCGCTGCTCACCGCGGACAAGCGTTTCTCGACCCCCATCAAGGCCGCGAATTCGGATGAAATGCTGCTCACCCGCCAGAGCTACCGCGAATCCCCGGATCTGTGGGTGACTGACTCCGACCTCGGTAACTGGAATCGTCTCAGCAATGCGAATCCGCAGCAGTCTGAATACCTCTGGGGCACGGCCGGTCTCGTGAACTGGACGTCCACGGACGGTGAGGAGCTCTCGGGCATCCTGTACCGGCCGGAAGGATTTGACCACACGCAGAAGTACCCGATGATGGTCTACTTCTACGAGCGTGCGACGGACGGACTGCACAGCTACCACGCACCGGCACCGGGTCGATCGGTGATCAACCGCACGTTCTACACCAGTCGGGGCTACCTGGTATTCGTACCGGACATCCCGTACAAGGTGGGGTATCCGGGGGAGAGCGCCATGAATGCCGTGATGCCAGGCGTGACCGCCCTGGTTGATCAGGGCTTTGTGGATCGCGACCGCATCGGCGTCCAGGGCCACAGTTGGGGCGGCTACCAGATTGCCTACATGGTGACGCGGACAAACCTGTTCGCGGCCGCCGAGGCGGGTGCCCCGGTCTCCAACATGTTCTCCGCCTACGGAGGCATCCGGTGGCAGACGGGGCTCTCACGGGCGTTCCAATATGAACGGACCCAGAGCCGCATCGGTGGAACCGTCTG
The DNA here is from genome assembly GCA_013003255.1 of Rhodothermales bacterium. Classification (GTDB taxonomy): domain Bacteria; phylum Bacteroidota; class Rhodothermia; order Rhodothermales; family UBA10348; genus JABDJZ01. The sequence continues at coordinate 1,302 of JABDJZ010000299.1, read as the reverse complement.
GGAGAAACCGCTCCGCTATATCGAGAACTCCCCCTTGTTCTGGCTGGACAAGGTGGAGACGCCGCTGCTCATCATGCACAATGACAACGATGGGCACGTGCCGTGGTATCAGGGTATCGAGCTGTTCATCGGCCTGCGTCGACTCGGGAAAGCGTCGTGGCTTATCAACTACAACGGTGAGCCCCACTGGCCTCTTCCCTATTGGAAACGGGTCGACTGGACCACGCGCATGCAGCAGTTCTTCGACCACTACCTGATGGACGCACCGGCCCCGGCCTGGCTGGCCGAAGGGCTTCCCGCGGTCAAGAAGGGCAAGGACTGGGGATTCGAACCCGCCACCGATACCAACTGACCACACGTCGCGGCGGGATTGGGCGACCGACCGCGACATTACGGAAACCACCATGCCCACCGGCACACACGACGCCCTTCCCGATTCTCGAAACGAGGAGGTCCAGGTCTGGATCAACGGGAGCCTGCTGCCGAGGCCCGAAGCCAGGATCAGTGTCTTCGATTCCGGCTACCTGGTGGGCGACGGCATCTGGGAAGGACTTCGGCTGCACCAGGGCAAGCTCCTCTTCCTTGAGCAGCATCTGGATCGCCTGTTCCACGGGCTGACCCGGGTCGGGATTGACGCGGGCCTCTCGCGCTCAGCACTGACCCAGGCCATCTACGACACCGCTCAGGCCAACCGCATGTTCGGCGGCGTCCACTGCCGGATCATGGTGACGCGGGGGATCAAGAAGACTCCCTCCCAGGATCCACGTCTGACGGTGGGCGGAGCCAACGTCGTGGTCATCGCGGAGCACAAGAAGGCCAATCCGACGGTCAAGCGACAAGGCGTCGCGCTCCACCTGGCGTCTGTCCGCAGACCCCCGCCGGACACGCTGGACCAGCGACTGAATTGCCACAGCAAGCTCCACGAGGTGATGGCGCTCAACGAGGCCCTCGCGGCTGGCGCGGACGAAGCCTTGATGCTGGACACCAACGGAAATGTGGCCACGTGCAATGCCACCAACTTCTTTGCGGTGGTATCCGGCCAACTCTGGACGTCCACCGGAATGCACTGTCTGCCAGGAATCACGCGGGCCAACGTGCTGGCCATTGCTTCGCGGTTCGGGCTCACAGTCCGGGAATTGGACTTTGCGCCCGAGCGCCTGGAGGACGCCTCCGAGGCGTTTGTGACGGGGAGCTTTGGAGGTCTTACCCCGGTGAACCGCATCGGTACTCAGACCCTCGAGCCGGGTGGGCCCGTCACACGCCAGTTATCGGACGGCTATGACATGGCCATCGCAGAGTACG
>JABDJZ010000272.1 GCA_013003255.1 Rhodothermales bacterium | reverse complement strand
GTCGACAACGGCGACTTCAACGCCGTAACCGCTTCAGTGGATGTCCTGGCGAGCGTCAGTCGGAAGCTCTTCTCCAAAGCCCTGATCCAGTATGACAACTTCTCGCGCAACATCAGTGCGAACGTGCGCATCAACTGGATTCACACGCCGGGGTCAGACCTCTTCCTGGTTTTCAACACGTCCTATCACGTGGTTGGGGATGACGAGATCCTGTTCGATCCGCGGGCGGACTTCCTGATGAACAGCCGAATTGGGGTTGCGAAGCTGACGTATCTGGTGCTGCTGTAGGACTGGGCGCCTGACCGGCGCTCCGCATTTGTGAACGCTCGGGCCGGCGCCTTCCGAAAGATTCACGCGACAGGCCGCATTGCCCGGTCTACATTCGTGGTTGAATCTGTCCTAGAGGTGCCATGACCACTCGTTTAATGCTTCCAATGGCCCTGGCGGCCATTCTGCTTGCGTCCTGCTCGACTCCCGATGCGTTCTCTCCGGAGGCCCAGGAATTCCTCGACGCGTACACCACCACGTACAAGGCCCTGGGGTACGAGTCTGCCGAGGCCGAGTGGGCCCTGAACACCCGGATTGTACCGGGTGACACCACAGCCTCTGCTCGGGCCAACGCCGCGAACGAAGCCTACGCTGCTTTCACGGGGAGCGTCGAGAACATCGAGACGGCTCGGGAATGGCTGTCCAGAGCGGATGAGCTGAGTGATCTGCAGACGCGCCAGTTCGAGCAGATCCTCTATGTGGCCGCCAACAGCCCGCAGACGGTGCCCGATGTGGTGACCGACCGCATCGCTCTTGAGACGGAGTTGACTGAGCGGCTCTTTGGCTTCGATTTCCAGATGGATGGCCGTTCGGTGACCCCGAACGAGATTGATCGGGTGCTCCGGGAATCCGATGACCTGGAGGCCCGGCTTGCCGCCTGGAACGCCAGCAAGGAGGTTGGCCGAACCCTGAAGGAGGGTGTGGCTGATGTTCGTCACCTCCGCAATCAGACAGTCCAGGCGCTCGGCTACGATGACTACTTCGCGTACCAGGTGTCCGATTACGGGATGACCTCGGACGAGATGAGCACCTTGATGGACCAGGTGATGGAGGACCTGTACCCGCTCTATCGCGAGATCCACACGTGGGCCCGGTACCATCTGGCGGAGCGCTACGGGGCGGACGTGCCCGATCTCCTTCCGGCGCACTGGCTCCCAAACCGCTGGGCGCAGGACTGGGGCTCGCTTGTCACGGTGGAGGGTGCGGACATCGGATCCGCACTTGAGTCGTGGACCGCGGAGGACATCGTGCGTCGCTCCGAGGAGTTTTACGTGAGCATGGGATTCGGCGAGATGCCGGAGACCTTCTGGGACAAGTCCAGCCTGTATCCGCTCCCGGCGGATGCTCCGTATCGCAAGAACAACCACGCCTCGGCGTGGCACATGGATCTGGAGGATGACGTCCGCTCCCTGATGAGCGTCGAGAATGATCCGGGATGGTACGAGACCAGCCATCACGAACTGGGCCACATTTACTACTACATGTCCTACACGAATCCTGACGTGCCGCCGCTTCTCCGTGGGGGTGCCAACCGTGGATTCCATGAGGCTGTCGGCAGTCTCCTCGGACTGGCTGCCCTGCAGCCGCCGTTCCTGCAGGAGGTGGGGCTACTACCTGCCGATGCGCCCGAGCCCGGCGTCGAGGCACTGCTCAAGGAGGCGCTGAACTACGTGGTGTTCATTCCCTTCTCGGCGGGGACCATGATGCAGTTCGAGCGGGATCTCTACGCAGAAGAGCTTCCTGCAGACGAGTTCAACGCACGCTGGTGGCAGTACGCGGAGGAGTACCAGGGCGTGGTGCCTCCGAGCCCCCGCGACGGTGACCTGGCCGATGCGACCACCAAGACGCACATCGTCAACGATGCCGCGCAGTACTACGACTACGCCGTATCACAGCTGATTCTCTTCCAACTGCACGACCACATCGCCCGGAATATCCTCGGCCAGGATCCCCACGCCACCAATTACTACGGCAGCACGGAGGTGGGGGACTTCCTGAAGACGGTTCTCACGCCGGGAGCCACCGTGGACTGGCGCGAGCTGTTGCAGGAAACCACAGGTGGCGGACTCAGCGCCGGCCCGATGGTAGCCTACTTCGAGCCCTTGATGGCGTACCTGCAGGAAGTCAATCAGGGGCGCACCTACACGCTGCCTGAGCCCGGGATGTAGAGCACCCAATTTCGGCGAGGGCCTGGAGCGTCCCTCGCAACCAAGCCGGCCAGATACAACAAAGCCCCGCTCACCTCATTCAGGTGGCGGGGCTTTGTCTTGAAGGCGAGGCCTTCTAGTACCGGTAGTACTCGGGCTTGTACGGTCCTTCCTGGGGCACGCTGAGGTAGTCAGCCTGCTCGGGGGTCAGGTCTTCCAGATCCACACCGATCTTGGCGAGGTGAAGTCTGGCGACCTTCTCGTCGAGGTGCTTGGGAAGCGTGTAGACCTTGTTCTCGTAGCTCCCGGAGTTATTCCAGAGCTCCAGCTGCGCGAGCACCTGGTTGGTGAACGAGTTGGACATCACGAATGACGGGTGGCCGGTGGCGCAACCGAGGTTGACCAGGCGACCTTCAGCCAGGACGATGACTTCCTTGTCATCCACCGTGTAGAGGTCAACCTGCGGCTTGATGGTGTCCTTGGTGTGGCCGTAGTTCTCGTTCAGCCACGCCATGTCGATCTCATTGTCGAAATGGCCGATGTTGCAGACGATGGCCTTGTCCTTCAGCGCCTGGAAGTGACGGCCGGTGATGACGTTGAAGTTGCCAGTTGCGGTCACAACGATGTCAGCTTCCTTGACGGCGTCATCCATCTTCTTGACAGCGAAACCGTCCATGGCAGCCTGCAGGGCGCAAATGGGGTCGATCTCGGTGACGATCACGCGGGCACCCGCTCCACGAAGGGAGGCAGCAGAACCCTTGCCCACATCTCCGTAACCGGCGACCACAGCAACCTTGCCGGCCATCATGATGTCGGTAGCGCGGCGAATGGCGTCCACCAGAGACTCCTTACAGCCGTACTTGTTGTCAAACTTGGACTTGGTGACGGAGTCGTTGACGTTGATGGCGGGCAGCGTCAGCGTGCCGGCCTTCTCGCGGTCATACAGACGATGAACGCCCGTCGTGGTCTCCTCAGAGAGACCCTTGATGCCGGGGACCAGCTCAGGGTAGCGATCCAGCACCATGTTGGTGAGGTCACCGCCATCATCCAGAATCATGTTGAGCGGCTGGCGATCCTCCCCGAAGAACAGGGTCTGCTCGATGCACCAGTCAAACTCCTCCTCATTCATGCCCTTCCAGGCGTACACCTGGATGCCCTCGGCAGCGATGGCTGCGGCGGCTTCATCCTGCGTGGAGAAGATGTTGCAGGAAGACCAAGTGACTTCCGCTCCGAGCTCGATCAGGGTCTCGATCAGGACAGCCGTCTGGACCGTCATGTGGAGGCATCCTGCGATGCGTGCGCCTTTCAGAGGCTCCTGGCCACGGAATTCATCCCGGAGCGCCATGAGGCCGGGCATTTCGGCTTCTGCGAGCCGGATCTCTTTTCGTCCCCACTCAGCCAGCGAAATGTCTTTGACTTTGTACGGAAGCGTTTCGGTTTCAACCATCATTGTATGTAGTACGGGAGTGCTGTCAGTCTGAGATGGGCTTGTACCCATTTGTCGGCTCTTGTTTCCGGCGGCCTCGCCGAGTGGAGTTCAGGCGGGACAAGGGGCGAAAACATCGGGAATCACCGGGACGGTCCCGGCACGTCAAACCCCAGTCTGCCGGATCGTTCGAACACAACCTCTCGATAGGCCTGCTTCTTTTGGTCCGAAAGAAACGAGCGGTTGATCAGCGCGAGCCATTCCGGGATCGCCGCCTGAAGATCTCCAACTACCTGATTGGTGACGGGGCCTGGCAGCCTCAGGCGCTCGCGGGCCAGGTAGTCCACAAAATGGGCCCTTTGGAAGCGGGATTTCTTGCCCCCCAGAGGTAGCGCGGACTCCTCCTGGGGGTTTCGGAGGACGATGGTGGAGTTCACCATGTCGTAGACGGGCGAGAGCTTGACGACGCCCTTGACGTCGACGATGAGGGAGAAGTTCTTCAGGTGCATGTCCTCGTTCCCGGTGAGGAATGAGACCAGCACCATGCGTAGCAGCGTGATGTACTCCACGCGGGGAAACGTGCAGAATCGTTCGATTGCGCCGGCCACCTTCTCGATCGATGAGTCGTACTTGGTCTCCCGATTCTGGCCGATGAGTTGGGCGAAGTCCTCGACATGCATCCTTCCGGACTGGCCGGCCCGGTCAAACCGACGGATCACGTAACACAGATCGCCCGATTCTGTCCGGACCAGGCCATGCGCGGGGACCGTAAGGCCGGCCAGGGTTGCCAGGCGCATGGTGAGGTCCTCGTTGGCAGGTACTTCAGGATACTGCGGGCTCTCGGGCTTCAGGATGAATCGACCACCCCGGTCCACCGGGTCAAAGCGCCCTTCGCCGACGCGGAGGACGGCGCTCAGCTTTGGCTGCACGCCCCCAATGGACATTTTTGGTGCGCGCGCGGCCGCCTCTTCCACCAGTGTTGCGCTCGAAAACGGAAGGGGCGCGAGACGCTTCAGGTTGGGGGCCAGGCGACGAAGCCCGGCGGCGCTGTAAGGGCCCTCGCCCTCTTCAAGTTGGTTGTACGTGAGCGGGCACCGGTTCATGGGTGTTCCTCCACGGTGACGTCACCTACCGTATCGGCACCAACACTCAGGAGCTGGCCCATGTAGTCCCGGCGGTCGAGCTTCATGGTGCGCAAGAGTGCGTCCAACTGCCACCCCTCGGGCAGCAGGCCGTCGAAGAAAGGGGGGAAGCTGTCGAATCGGTACGGTTCTTCCGTGACGGGCATCGTGAGGGACACCGGTCCTCCCCGGTAGCCGGCGAGATAGGTCATCGTATAGCCTGCCGCAGCCTCTTCGAAGACCGCGGCTGCTTCGCCCTGAACTCTGACGAGAGCCTTTCGCATGCCTAACCCTCGTCCTTACGAAATGCCTGCATCATCGGGCCTTCCAGGCGGAGCTCGAGGTTCAACGCATCCAGAAGGGCCGTGACGGTCGCCAGCTGAACGGTCGGCTTCCCATGTTCGACGTCATAGATGGCCGTCTGGCTCACTCCGGAGAGCAGGGACAGGTCTTTTCGGGTGAGGCCGGCGTGCTTTCTGTGATACCTGATGGCCCGCGCGAGATTGTCGTGCATGGATATTTGCCGGCGTGGCGGCAATTATGGAGGCGTTGCTAGTCGTTGTAGACGCGATGAGTGCAATATTGTTGCCAACGCGGCAAAAGGAGGCATACTGGTGATAAGCCGTGCAAAGACAGTTGGCAATACAGCATTATTTGCCGCTATGACGGCATGTAGCAGGACTGCCGGCTCCGTAGGCTCCGTATTCCCTGTGGATAGGTCGCTTTTGCCGCCAGGACGGCAATGGGGCGGTTCTTCGCCGGAGTCAGGCGGGACTTCCTGGGCGGCGGACCAAGGCGCCGGGAATCACTTGATCAGCGTAACCGGACGCGAAAGTCGCTCTGAGCCGGTCTCCAGCACCACGAAATACGTTCCGACGGCCCAAGAGGAAGCATCCACCCGAACCGCATGTGTACCGGCCGGCCGCACGCCATCCGCGAGCATGGCCATGCGCCGTCCCAAGGCATCGTAGACCGCGAGACGTACCCGCCCCGATTGAGGCAGCGCGTACTCGATCACCGTGGTCGGGTTGAAGGGGTTGGGATAGGCCGAATCAAGCCGGACCCGGGTAGGCACCTCGGCTTCGGGGGCGGAGGAGGTGCCGCTGGTCCCGTGGTTGAAATGGGCGTAGATGCCGGTGCCCGTGCCCACCAGCAGCTCGTCATAGAACAGCATGTTGATGTTGGTCCCCACGGGATAGGAGTAGCCGAGATTCCAACTGGATCCTCCGGCCCTGAAGGCGTAGACCTCGTGGTCGACCCCTACGAAGAGGGTATCACCACCCACGGCCGCCGCTGTGGCCTGCTTTCCGGAGACGAAGGGGAAGCCGCTTGTGGTGAGCGGTGTCCAGAGGGGAGTGGCAGCGGTGAGATCCTTGAAGTAGGCGATTGGATGGTTAATCCCTGCATCGGTGCCCACGGCGTAGAGCGTATCGCCCGAAACACTCTCCTGCAGGTCCATGATGGACGCGACTATCGCGCTGCCGGTGCTGGTCCCGGAGCCGTTCATGTCCTGCTGGGCGGTCCAGGTAGAGCCGCTCTTTGTCACTTTGTAGACACTGCGACCCGAGCCATACTCGGCAGACACGTAGGCGAGCGTGTCGGCGCCTTCGATCTCAAAGACCACGTCGGTAACGTTGACATCACCACCTGCGGATGAGGACTGCAGCAGGATCTGATCCCAGTTGGCACCCCTGTCGCCGGACCAGAAGAGTCCCCCGGAGCCGCCTTGCACCTCGTATCCGGCCATGATCAGGAGCGAATCGAACGGCGCCACCTCAATGGCCAGCGCGTGCGTCCCCACCATCGGGAAATTGTAGGGCGGGTCTTCCGGTGTGAAGAGTCGGGTCCACGAACTCCCGGCGTCCGTCGTGCGGTAGACCCGGTTGTTGCCCGCATAGACGTAGGAGTTGTCCTGCGGGTCAATCTCGATGGAGAAGTAGGGAGCGCCATCACCCATGGGAAACATGGCGTTGGTCCACGACGGCGACGATAGAAAACCGGAGACGTGCCGGACGCCGGACTTGGAGGCCAGCCAGCCCTCGGTTTTGGACGCAATCATGTCGAAATCGTTGACCTGGACCGCCTCCAAACCGTCATCTATCTCTGCGATTGTGGCACCGCCATCGGTGGTGGCACCAATTCCCTGATCGGTGGTCATGAGGACCACCAGCGGGTCATTGGGGTCGGCGAAAACCGGTCCGTCATTGGGATGGGTCTCCAGTCCCGAGTTGCCGAACTCGCTCCAGCTACCGACCCCGTTGGTAGCGTTGTAAACACTGGCAAAGTAGACGGAGTAGGCCGTGGAGTCTCCCTGGAAGCCGATGTTGTTGCCCGCAATCCAGTCGTAGACCGAGCCCTGGGTCCACGTGGACTCATCGTCGGAATACGCCACGTGCTTGCTGGTCCCCGTGTCACCGACAATGAACAGGCGTCCGCTTGGAGCGATGGCAAAGGCCTTCCAATCCACCGAGGAGGAGAGGGAAGACACGTCTACCGTGGAGAATGTCGTAGTGGAGGTGAATGCGCCCAGCGTGGCGTTTGATTTGACGAGCGATGGCGAGGAGCCGGCCGTAAACACATAGACACTGTCTGACCACGGATGCACATCGATCGAGTGCATGAAGCCCGCCGTTCCGGTTGCGAGGCCTCCGAAGACCGTGGTGTTGCCGGAAGCATCGACCGTCCCCACGTAGAGTTGTGGTCCTGCAACGAAGAGCAGCGTGTCGTTGTGCACCATGATGTCGGACGCGAACCCGGGATCCACGATGTCGGGCGTCGATGATGAGGGCGACGTCTTGAGCAGGCCGTGGTCGGGGTGCGAGAAGAAGACGTACCCGGATCCTGGGTGGGCGGCGATGACGTTCACTTCCTGGCCGTAGTCGTCGTCCGCATCCACGGACGGGACCACGTTCCAGCCGCCGAAGCTCAAAGAGCCACCACCCGTTGACATATCAGCGTAGAAGAGGGTGTTTGCGCTCTCGGTGGCGACGAAGACCCTGGTTGTCCCGGAGCCGGAGGCGTATCCGTCGATGTCCAGGACTCGGCCTCCCCAGACAGTTTCCACGTCAGGTGCTGCGAGCTGGGCCTGGGCGGTGCCTACCGTCAACATGAGCAGGGCAATAAGGCGTAGGGAAGTGGTCATGGTTTCGCTGATTCTCTGGCTTATGAATGATACGCGGCGTCTGCCTGCGCAGCGGGCCAACGGTCTGCTTGATCACGCCGCGAGTCGGACCGTTCTGAGACTGGCAGGCTTGTTGTCACTGTCGGATCCCGATACCCAACCGGATCCAGATGCGACAGCACTTCAAGGCACCCGTACGGCCAAAATGGCCTCTAATTCTCCTTTTGGCCGTTTTTCTGGGCTCAGATATGGCATCGGCGCAGTCCCAGGAGGGCTCTGTGGACCATGTCATCCTGGTCTCAATTGACGGCTTGAGATCAGATCTGATACAGCAGTCTGACCCT
>JABDJZ010000246.1 GCA_013003255.1 Rhodothermales bacterium | reverse complement strand
CGGCTGACGTTTCCGGGTGGGGTGGCTGTCGCGACCATTCTCAAGAGCCCGGGCGCCGGCATGCAGAAGGCCCTCTACCTCCTTGGCGGTGTCCTGGTGAGTGCGGTGGTACACGTCTTCGTCAGTGGATCGGCCTTTGAGAACTATGACCTGGGGGCCGTCATCGGGTTGCCTTCCTACATGAACGGCGTCTGGTACGTGTCGCTTCTGACCTTTGGGGTGGCTTACATCGCCGGCCGAGGAGGTTTCTTTTTTATTGTCGGTGGCTACGTCTGCTACTGGATCCTGGCTCCTCTGATGGCGGCTCAGGGCGTCCTTCCCTCGACCGATCCGGGCGAACTGCGAGTCCTCATTTACCGACCGGTCGGCATCGGCATGCTGATTGGCGGGGCACTGATGGGCATCGTCCTCTCCTTCCCGTTGATCGTGGGGGCCGTCCGCTCGATGCAACAGGCCGCCAACACGCAGTCCGCGCTGTCCAAGGACGAGATGCCCATCAAGATGCTCTATGCGGCCATCGCGGGCGCGGCTGTCCTTCTCTTCGTCATCGCCACACTCTCGACGCAGGAGATGGGCATCGGCAGGGGTCTGGCCATGGCCATTCTGGGCACACTCTGGATCTGGATCTCCGGGGTCATTCTCTCCGAGTGCATCGGCCGAACAAATTGGTCGCCACTCTCGGGCATGACCCTCATTGCCATCACCATTCTGATCTTCATCGCGAGCGGGCTCGGCACAAAGGCAGCCATCGTTTCATCCGTGATGGTGGGCGCCGCCGCCTGTGTGGCCATGGCCCAGGCCACAGACCTAATGCTTGATCTCAAGACCGGGTACATGGTGGGCGCCACGCCGCGCAAGCAGCAGATCGGTCAGTTCCTCGGGAGCTGGCTGGGGCCCATCATCGTGATGGCGCTCATCGTGGTCCTGCACGAAGCTGATGGCATTGGCAGTGACGCGCTACCTGCCCCGCAGGGCACGGCGCTGGCCAGCGTGATTCAGGGCATCCTGGGCGAAGGCGTCCCGGTCGAGAAATATGCCGCAGGCGCCGGGCTTGGCGCGCTGCTGTCCGCCACAGGCATCGGCGGGCTCGGGATTCTGGTGGGACTCGGCTTCTACCTGCCCTTCTCGATTGTCCTGACCTACAGCCTTGGCACCTTCACCCGCGTGTTCATTGACCGTCAGAAGGGCGCGTCTTTCAGTGAAGAGGTAGGGATCCCCGTTGCAGCGGGCCTGATCGTGGGAGAGGCGCTGGTTGGCGTCGCTCTGGCCATGATTCAGGTCTTTGGATAGGAGGTAATGATGAAACGAATTGGCCTGATTCTGATCTCGGCGGCTTTCCTGGCAGGTGCCTACCTGTCCGTCCTAGATGCGGTCGAGGTGGACTGGGTGCCTTTCGCCGCCGTCCTTTTCACCGGCTTCCTGGGCGTCTGGATTCTTCGGCGTGCCGAGGGAGCGGATGCCACGGCAACGGAACGCATTGCGTCCGACACGCAGACCATGCAGCAAAGCCTGGAGAACGTGGTCAAGGAAGTGAGTGCACTTGTCGCCGGGATCCCGGACATGGATGTGTACGCCTTGCCCGCGGCGATCGACGCCAACGTGGTCCCGCACCTGAACGTCTTCGTTGCCAGCCGGGACACCCTCAAACACGCCTTCGGTCTGCAGGCTTTTGCTGACATCATGACCTCGTACGCAGGCGGCGAGCGCTACCTGAACCGGGTCTGGTCATGCTCTGCAGATGGGTACATCGATGAGGCCGCCGCCTATCTCCCCCGCTCGCTGGAGCAGTTCACCCAGGCCAAGACCTTGTTGGATGGCTTCTCAGACAGCGCCGAGTAGGCTTCGTCAACCGGGATTCCAGGTGCCCTGGGCCACCTGGGGGATGTACGTTTCGAGTCCCTCCGGCTTCCAGGCAATCGTGCGCTCCTGTTCCGCTGCCATGTAGGCGGTCATGAGCAGTTCCACTACCTCAAGTCCCGCCTTGAAGTCCAGTTCGGGCTGGACTCCGTCCAGGAAGCAGCGTGCAAAGTGCCGGTTTTCGTCCTCGTATCCGTACTCCGCGGCCTCATTGCCCACGAAGGGCATGACGCCCTGTTCGGCGTTCTGCTTCTCGACCAGATCTTCCCCTTCGGCGCCCGAGACACGTCTACTGAAGAACAGCCGTCCCCCCGCATCCAGGGAGTTCAGCTGCATGGAGT
>JABDJZ010000244.1 GCA_013003255.1 Rhodothermales bacterium | reverse complement strand
GGAGCCCTTTCTACGGGGTCTTGCCGAACTGCTGTCGCGTCGCCCGGAGCTGAAGTCACGTCTCAATGCCACGTTCGTTGGCATCTTCCCTTCCGGCGCGCATGAACTGGTTGAGGCGCTGGGTTTGGGTTCTGTTGTCCAGGTGATGCCCTACCAGCGGCACAGAGAAGCGATGCGGCGCGTGATGGACGCGGACATTGCGTGGGTGACTGTCGGTGACGGCCCGGGCCAAGAGAGCATTTCCACGGGCAAACTGTTTGCCTACATGGGTGCGGCGAAACCCATCCTGGGCATCGTCCCCGAGGGCGCGGCCAAGCAGAGCCTCGAGGCCTACGGCGCGTCCTGGACGGTACATCCCGGGGATGTCAGTGGGCTGGCCGAAACGCTCTCGCGCATCGTGGACCTCCGGGATCGGGGAAATCTGCCGGTCCCGAACCCGGAAACCGTGGCGGCGCATGATCGGAGGGCCCTCGCAGGACAACTTGCGGGTGTTCTCGACCGCGCTACTTCATAAGTTCGTCGCTCATCAAACCTGCCCGACAATCGATGCGGCTTCATCGTCAGCTCAAGCTGGAAAGTTCGCTGGAACACATGGATCGCATCGTGGAGGAAACGGATCAGTTTCTGATGCCGCTCGGACTTGATGATGATCTGGCGTACAACATTGTGCTGGTCACCACAGAAGCCGTGACGAATGCCATTGAGCACGGCAACGCCATGGATGCCGACAAGTGGGTACACGTGCACTACGAGGCCACGGAGAATGTCGTCGAGATCTCGGTAGAGGATGAGGGCGAAGGCTTCTCGCCATCTGCGGTACCGGATCCGTTGGCAGAGGAGAACCTGCTGGCCGGTGGAGGTCGCGGCGTGTACCTGATCGAAGAGATTGCGGACGAAGTGGAATACCAGGCGGACGGTCGCCGGGTCGTGATGCGGTTCAAGACGGGGTCGTGACGCGCCCCCGCTTGCTCGGGGTTGCCTGTACCGTCTACGTCGTTCTCCTGCTCGGCGCGGCATGGGCCTCCATGGATCGGGCAACCTGGGTCCCGATGGTGGCGAGCCTGTTGGCTGCTGGTGGTCTGCTTGCCTGGATCCGTCTGAGCGGCGCTCCGGGTTACTGGGTGATTCTTGCAGTGGCAGTCGTGGTCCGCGTTGCCTGGATACCCGTGCCACCCATTCTCTCTGACGACGCGTTCCGGTACGCCTGGGATGGCCAGCTGGTCACGGAGGGGGGCAATCCGTACGAGTTCGTCCCCGCCGATTCGACGCTGGCCTCCTTTCACGACTCGGAATTCTTCGGGCAGCTGAATTCGGCAGCGTTCCACTCCGTGTATCCGCCGGTGTCGCAGGCCGCCTTTGCGTTGGCCTGGTGGGGAGGAGGTGGGGACTTCGGTGGCTTCTACCGCGTCTGGAAGCTGTTGCTGCTCCTCCTCGAGTTGGCTGGGATGGCGTGGTTAGCCCGCATGGTGTCACGCGAGGCCCTGCTTCTCTACGCCTGGCACCCGCTGGTCATCATTGCCGGGGCAGGACAAGCCCACACCGACGTACTGCTCATGGTGCCATTGGTGCTGGCCGTGCATTTCGCACGCAAGCAGCGTTGGAATGTCACCGCGGCACTGATGGCGGTAGCAGCACACGTCAAGATCTGGCCCCTGCTGGTCCTGCCAGCCTATCTACGCAAGCCTCGGGCCGTGGCGACCGGAGTCGCAGTGGGAATCGTCCTGAGCCTGCCCTTCGCGGCTCCGTGGGTCCTCGAAAACGTCCGGCAATCCCTCGATCTATACGTCCGATACTTCGAGTTCAACGCGGGCCCCTACTACGGCCTGAAGAAGCTGTTTGAGGTGTTCACGGGGCAGGATTGGAGCAAGCAACTCGGTCCCGCACTCCGATGGCTCTTCTTCCTGGGAGTGGCCGGCGTGTGGGTCCGGGCCTTCCGGAAGCGTGCACCGGATCCAGCCGATATCCTGTTCTGGATTCTGGGGCTCTATCTGGTGACCGCGACCACCGTCCACCCGTGGTATGTCTACCCCATCCTCGTGCTGGCCGCGCTGCGGGACCGTCCCGCCTGGGGCTGGCAGTGGCTGGGGCTACTGTCCATCGGCACCTACCTGCTCTATGTCGATGGGCCCTACTGGTGGTTTGTCATCCTGGGTTGGCTTGGTTTCGCTGTCCTGGGGCTGTTGACCGCCTGGCCCGTCCTGATTCGCCAGGCGTTGGAGAGGCGCGCTGCGTGGAAGTCCTCCTGGGTGAGCGGCTTCTTGCCGGATGGACTGGAGTCCATCCTGGATCTGGGCGGAGGTGAAGGCTACGTAGCGCGGCGCCTGCAGGAGTCCATAGGGGCGCAGGTGACTGTGGCCGAGGTGGCCGACCTCAACCGGACCGACGTCTCATTCACCGTCTATGACGGGATGACGCTTCCCTTTGAGAAAGACGCCTTCGCCGCCGGATACGCCATCTTCAGCCTCCATCACGCCAAGGACCCCGAAGGCCTTCTTCGCGAAATGCGCCGCACCGTATCCGGAGACGTCGTGGTTCTCGAAAGTGTCATAGAGGACCGGGTGTCAGCATGGGCCCTCCAGGTGCTGGATCCACTTGTGAATGGCCTGCGGACCTGGCCTCCCGCGGTGGACGCGTCGCGTCCCTCATTCGCCACTGCGGAAGAGTGGCGGCGGCGCTTTGAGCGGGCAGGCTACCAGATTACTGCTGAGTCGATACGGTACAACGTCCTGCACCGCAAGCACTTGTTCAGGCTGTCTCCGAAGGCGTCTTAAGCTCACTCAGTATCCGTTCGACTACGGGTTCTGCGTCTTCCTCCGGATTCACAGTGATCCAGACGGCGTCCGACCGCCGGCGCAACCACGTCAGTTGCCGCTTGGCATACCGTCGCGAGTTTCGCTTGATGAGGGCCACGGCATCGTCCAGCTCAGATTCGCCCCGAATGACCGGTGCCAACTCCGAGTATCCGATGGTTCGCAGCGGGTTTTCTCCGGGGTCGTGCCCGGCCTGCATGAGCGCATGCACCTCTGCCAGAAGCCCATTCTCCATCATCCGATCAACACGGTTATCGATCCGACCGTAGAGTCGCTCGCGATCCATGTCCAGGACCACCACAAGGTAGCGGTGGGAGGGAGGCGGGACATTGGCAAAGAAGCTGGACAGCGGTTGACCCGTCGACGCGTAGACTTCCAGGCCTCGGAGAATGCGCTGGCTCTTGGTGGCGTCCAGCGTGGACGCGAAGTCCGGGTCCACACGGACGAGCGCCTCATAGAGTACAGCCGAACCCACGGTCGCCAGCTTGTCGTTCAGTGCTTGACGGATGGCCGGATCCGTGGGAGGAATGTCCGCAAGGCCATCGACCAGCGCCTGAATGTAGAGGGTCGATCCACCGACGACCACGGGAAGTGCCCCTCGGCCCAGAATCTCCGTGATACGCTGCTCCGCGGCCCGGGCAAAGCGCCCGGCCGACCACGGGTCCTCGATGGTGGCCTCATCGATAAAGTGGTGTGGTACTGCGGCGAGCTCATTGGGTGTGGGCTTCGCGGTCCCGACGTCCATTTCCCGGTATAGCTGCCGGCTGTCGCAGGAGACGATTTCGGCTGACTGCTTTAGGGCAATGGCCACGGCCACGGCGGACTTACCAACCGCCGTTGGGCCCGCTATCAGGGGTACCCGCGACACGCTCAGTATTGCGGGATGTCCGGATCAATCTCGCGACTCCAGGCCAGAATCCCACCCTTGAGATTGACGGCCCCTGAGAATCCACGCGAGCGAAGGAAATGGACCACCTGGAAGGAGCGCTGTCCAGATCGGCAATAGACCACGATGTCCTGATCCAGGTACTCTTCCAACTCCGCAAGGCGAGCTGGAATTTCGGACATCTGCATATGGGCCCCGCCGATGTTCGAGAAATCACGCTCGAATCCGGGCCTGACATCAAGCAGCAGGAAGTCGTCGTCCTCGGAGATCCGGGCCGCGAGTTCAGAGACAGTGATTTCGGGGACGGCCATCGGGGGTGGAATTGCTATCTGAAGATACGCGCGTTCAGACGCCGTATCTGAAACCATCGGGCCTTTCGTCAGATGTCCAGATAGTTGGAGGATGAGTCATCCGGGCGTGCGTGCGCGTACTTACTGGTTGTGGCAAGCGACTCGTGACCAAGCGTCTCCTTGACAAGGTGGACAGGCGCACCGCGATCCAGGGCGTGCGAGGCGTGGGCGTGCCGAAGCCAGTGTGGCGATACCTTCTGCGGGAGTCCTGCGCGGCGGGCAGCACTGCGGACAATGCGCCACATCTGCTGACGGGACAGCGGACCGCCTTTCGCAGACCGAAACAGCGGGTCATCGGCTTGTCCGTGTCCATCAGCCAATTCAGAAGCGCGAAGCGCCTGGAGTTGTGTCCAGACACCCGTTGTGAGTAGCACTGATCGGGTCTTGGAGCCTTTCCCCAGAAGCGTGATCTGCCCCTTTGCCGCGCCTTTGGGTGATCTGCGCGCTCTCACGGACTCCCAGGAAATGCCTACCAATTCTGAGACCCGTGCCCCTGAGGCGTAGAAGAGTTGCAGCAGCACGGTATTTCGGACGGACTTCTCGTCATGGAGAAGCAGCTGAGTCTCTGACTCCGTGAGAATGCGCTGGGAGAGCTGGCTGGGAATCTTGGGCAAGGCCAGTGCGCCGCCCACGTTGACGGGGAGGACCCCAATCTTGTGTCCGAATGTGAACAGACTCTTCAGGGCCGCCAGCTTGCGAGCGATTGTGGCCACTGACCGACCTTCGTCACGTAGCTCGTCATGCCACTCCCAGAGGTCTTCCAGGCGAACGTAGTGAAGGCTTCCGCTGAAGAACCGCATGAATTGGGATACATCCCGGCGGTAGGCCTCAGCCGTGTTTGCGCTCTTCCCACGGATCCAGAGTCCTATCAGATCCTCATCAGAGCCCGCACTGCGTGCCAGAGCCGGCGCATTCTGTCTCTGCGGGACCAGCTTGTTCGATGTATGCTCTACGTCCATAATGCAACATAAGGCTAATTATGTTTCATAATCAATGAGTGCACGAAAGGGGCTGAGAAAGATCAGATGCTGCGCCTGCGGGCCAAGCGCGGACGCAAACCCTCAGGCCTGAACCCGAATGCCCAACTGCCAGGCCTGCGCAAGCGAGCCCACCATATCGGCCTCGTAGTCGTTCATGGTGCCGTCCGCCTCGGCTACGGCGATGAGATCGTCGAGTACGATCAGGCGCAGCGCGTGCGGCAGGCGTTCGCGGACGCTCACGGCGCATTGCTGCAGTACTTCGACAAGATCCACCTCAGAGAACACTTCCAGAGACGTGCGGATGACGCCTTGCAGATCCTCAGGATCAAGGTCAGACCTCCATCCGCCGAGTCTCTCGATCATGAGGGCGATCTCATTCCGGTCGATTCCGCCTTCGGACCCGTGCGCGATGGCAATGGCAAGCAAGGCAATATCGTGGAGCAAGGTCCACACCGGCCGGTCGTCGACCGTAGCCGTTGTGTTGGAGATCAGATCAGCCTCTGCGCCACGCATATCCCAAGAAGCGGCAATCGCTGAAATCAGCGTGCGCTCAGAGCTCAACAACAGCCCATCGGACTCCGCGATAAGCATGACGTCCTCCAGGGCACGCTGCTTGGATTCTGTACTCAGGCGTTCGCCGAGGTTATCGATGGCGTTCACGATATGACTGCCCGACTCGTCATCGTCAAAAACCGCCCATGCGGCTACCACAACCTCACGGATTTCCTCCGGCTCATCATCGGGACGCCAGCGTGCCAAGGCATCGGTCAGCGATTCGACCTCCTTATCTGTCAGTTCTGCATCGGCACCATAGGCCAGCGCGATGAAGATGAGCGCCAGGTCCTGCGCGTTCTGATGGGATGAATCGTGGTCTGGTGCCTGCATCTCTCTGCCGAAATCCTGTGAATGGGCCAAAATAGGTGCCTAGGGCGTGATGCACCTGTGAATCCGCTGGTTCAATCCTTTGCGAGCTCGCCGAGCGCGACTGTCAATTCCTTCTCTACCTCGAGCCACCCATCGTCATCATACCAGGCGATGGTGCCGGCCGATACGGCCCGTCCATCCGCCCCAGAGGCCACCAGTGTTGCGCGGTGATGTGCCAGCGCCCGCGGCTTCGGGCCCCATCTCAGGACCTCATTCCCTTCGTGGTCAAAAGCGGCGAGAATGGGAATTGAACGGGCCGAGCCTGTCAAATAGCGTTCCATGACGTCCAGATTGGCGTCTCGCAACAGATACCGAACCGTGGTGTCTCCGTGTGCTTCCGCGGCCGCCAGCACCACAGGCAGGCTGTATGCTGCGTCAGCGCACCAGTTCTCGGTCAGGAAGAGCCAGGTCATCGGCCCTTCGATCCCCCTGACGGCCTCCACAAGCGCGGATGTCGGTGTGTATAGCGCCGTGACGCGTGTAAAACGCTCCCAGTTGTACCGCGTGTAGTGCCGATAGAGCCGCTCTTCGCGATTCAGACCCGCCACCGGCAAATCCTTCTCGAGCTTCCAGGCCGCCAGCAGCTCCTGCGTATCCAGACCGGAGCGGGTTCTCCGCAGGGCTTCCTCTTCGGAGGCTGGTTTGACAGGTGCTTCTGTAATCATGTCGACTGCTAGTGGGAATCGGCGCCGGAAATACGACAGCCACCCGTTATTCGTGACAACGACTATATAGTTCGATTCCAGACACAGTTTGCATTTTGCTGCTGAATGCTTTCATTGATGCTTCACGCAACGCAACCGCTATGTCTCTAACCGTCGAAGATCTGCTCCGCAAGAAGGGCAACGATGTACTCACGATTGATGAGAACTCAACGGTCTACGAGGCGATCGAGATCATGGAAGCGCGTGCGATCGGCTCGATCATCGTGACCTCCAACAGCAAGACCGTCGGGATCTTCACGGAGCGCGACTACCTGCGCCGCATCGTCTTGCAGGGCCGCACTTCGCGCACCACCCTGACGGGAGAAGCCATGTCCTCGGACCTGATCACGGTGGAATCCGGGGCATCCGTTCAGGACTGCATGGCCCTGATGACGCAGCACCGCATTCGGCACCTTCCCGTCACCGCGGGTGACCGCCTGATCGGCATTCTATCCATTGGAGACATCGTCAAAGCGCTGCTGGCCGAGACACAGGCGCGCGCGGCGCACCTGGAGGGGCTGATTTCCGGAAACTACCCGGGCTGAACTCTACCGGGTGCTCTAGCGACCGTATTCCCGCGCCAACTGTACCAGCGCGGGCAATCCCCCACCGTCATCCACGTGGGCCAGCTGCATCAGTGCCGCACGCTTCAGTGAGGAATCGTCAGAGGTTTCCAGAACGCGCAGGAGAAGGCCCGTCGCGTCTGCCGTGTCGGAGTTTGTCAGAGCATACAGCGCCGAGCGACGAATCTCCTCAGCGTCAGTGCGCCGTCCAGGACGTTGGAGGCCCATGGCGTCGGCCACCCGTGCGGCCAACCACTGACCTGCCGTTTCCCGGACGTCTTCTTCCGGATCCGACTCAACAAGCCGGGCCAGGAAAGGGATGACTCCGGCTGGCGCGTCGTGCGAACCAATCGCACCGACCAGGTCTTCCCGAACCGTCCCGTGCGTTGTGGAGTCGAGGCCCAGGAGGAAGTCCAGGCTTGCATCCTGCGACCGCGACCCCAGCCAGAGCAGCGGCAGTCCGTCTAGACCGGGAGTAGCGTCAAAAGTCACGAGCCGCACTTCATCAATGGCCTCCGGGCCCGTCTCTCCCACATCGATTCTGAAGAGCACGCCGAACTCCTTGGTGACCAACGTTCCGACGTTTTGCGCGTCCGAAAGCGCACGTCTCGCGGCGTCCCGGATGGCAAACTCCGCGTCACCACCCTGCTCCGCGTCACTACCCTGCGGCCGGAGCAAGGACCCAAGGGTGGCGCCATCATGCCCATGCCATCCGAAGTGGGTGTTGGAGGGCATGGTCCTGGTAAGCCCGTACCCTGCCCAAATCCGCGTAGCCTCAAGCTCAGAGGCCATGCTCACGGCCTGTGACACCATGTCGGTGAGCGGCGTGCCGTCGGCGTGTCGGACCTGGCCCAGGCTGGCCACGCTACCCACACATGTAAAGACCACACAGGCCAAGAGGCGCTTCACTGTTCCGTCCGAATGAGATGAATGAGGAGTGCCCGGGCGCTTTCGAGACCCAGGTTGCCAAGGGCATGGGCAGACGCCTTGCGGACCTCTCGCCGATCCGAACCGTCCAGCACGCCCCTGAGTGCTTCCACGGAGGCCTCGGCTTCAATCGTCCCAATGGCATAGGCCGCAGCGCGAGCCACCGCCACGGATGCATCCCGCAGCGCAGTCCGGGTGAGGCGGTTCAGCGCTTCGACGCTCTGATGGCGTGCCAGTGCGTAGGCGGCCGACTTCCGGACTTCCTCCGAACTGTCGGCACCAAGGGCGGATTCGATCTCGCGAGCCGCGGCCGGGATCTGGTCGTGGAAGCCAAGCGCGTTGATCCGGTTCTTCCTGACCTGGTCGGATCCATCCACCGCCATGAGTAACGCGAAGCTCTCTTCCTGCACCAGAGGCCCGAGGCTATGGACCACCTGAATGTGAGGACCCAGCGGCTGGTTCAGGCTGCGGGTGGAAAGGCTGGTGAGTCGTCCGCCTTCCACCTCCGCAATGATGGCCTTGCGGTTCGGAGTCTCGGTCACCTCATTCAGGA
>JABDJZ010000241.1 GCA_013003255.1 Rhodothermales bacterium | reverse complement strand
GGGCTGAGAGCAGCCAAGCAGCGGCGGAACGTATCACGGCGCGGGTGCCGTCAGCAGGTCCGCCCGCACCGTTGCCAGTGTAGTCAGAAGGTCCTGATCCCCGTACGACAGCGGAAAGATGGCCACGCCACCAAGCCCCTGGGCGATTGCGAAATCGTATTTCTCTGCGATGCTCTCGGCATCCTCGAACCAGCCCTGGCGCCAGCCCAGACTGTCCCGGTAGGCGTAGTAGGGCGACCCGGAACTGGTGTCCCGCAGTTTCCCGTAGAGGGTGGCGCGCTCCCGGGCGCTGGGCAGGTCAGGCGTCCCGGGGCCGTAGGCCAGAATCTGTGCGGGCCCGGTGGTGGGTGAGCCCGGCAGGTAGTCCGTGGTGGGCCACTCATATCCGAAATACGGTATGGTGAAGGAGAGTTTCTCCTTTTCCACGCCGAGCGCGGCATACCGGGCCAGAATGCCGTGCCAGTTTCGTCCGTCCCACCCTTCGATGGGCGCGATGGGACCGGCGGTGTCTCCGGTCTGCCAGTGCAGATCATAGGCCTGCACGATCAACTGGTCCACGTGGGCGGACAGCGCGAGTTCATCGAGGACGTCGGCGCCATCCTCTGCCAGTGTGAACATGGTAATCTGGGTATCCGGACGCCGTGCATCCAACTCCTGTCGCAGCGCGGCAGTCAGATCCGTCACGGCCTGCCGGACGGCAAAGGACACGGGCTGAAAGATCTCGAAATCCAGGTGGACACCATCTGCCGAAACATCCGTGGCCAGTTCAACGAGATCCTCCAAAAGGTTCTGGGTCGCCGTGGTATCCGAAAAGACCGAGATGTACCGGTCCGGATCCAACAGGGTGACGGTGGGAATGACGGCCGTACCCGTAGCGCGGGCCGTCGCAATCAGGTTCTCCCAGGACTCCGGCCATCCGTGACGCTCGTCCAGGCGGCCGTCCTCGCCCACCTCGACTGCAAAGAAGTAGATCCCGTCGATGGTGTTGAAATCGTAGTCCCGCCACGCGTCACCGGCCCACCAGGTGTGGTATCCCACCACCTCGAAACGCTCTGCCACGGGTTCATCGTCACCGTCGCCGAGGATGTCGGGCTCTGTGATGGTCTGACAGGAGACCGCAAGAAGCAGGGGCAGAATGAGACTGGAACGCATGGAGGCATCGGCTTTGACACACTCCTGCTGTTTCGACCGGGCCGCCCCGCACTTAAGGGTCAGGCGCCTGCCAACCGCACCGAGACGATTAGAAAAAATTGGCCAAGAGCTTAAGTCGTGACCGTGACTGCCGATACAGCCCTAGCGAGTGAAGTGTCCGTTGGCGTTGCACTCCACCTCCCCAGCTCCTCTAACGGTAGATACCTACCCTACCCCCAACCATGGTCAACCCCATGCGCGTACTTCTCTCCATGCTCTTCGCCGCGATTGTATTCACGGGTTGCAGCGACTCCCTGATGGACGCTCCGGCACCTGAGCCGGCCGAACGGACCGAGACGGTCGAAAAATTCCGTCATGCCCACCTGCTGGACCGAGCGCTTCGTTCAGGTACCAACCAGATTGCCGGCAAGAAGCCCAACGAGCTGGGTCTCATTTTCAAGATCAGTGCCCAATCGCTCGTGGAGCGTTATGCACTGATTCAGCGATACGCCCTCTTCGAGCGTTTTGCCCTGCTGGAGCGCTTTGAGTATGACCAGGCTTTCGCCGGCTATGCGGTGACCATTGAGGATACGACCGGTGGCAGCGACTTCAGCGCCATCCTGACTGCGCTGCAGGCAGACCCGGATATCGAGTGGATCGAGCCGGACTTCTCAATCGGCACGCCGACCTCATCCACGCTGGATGGCCACACGGGTCAGAAGATTCCCTGGAGTGTCTCCTACGTCGGCGGTGATGTCAGTTCGGCAGCCTCCGGAGACGGTATGGGCACCGTGGATGTGGATGTCTACGTCCTCGACACCGGTGTCACCAATGACGACCTGAATATTGTGGAGTCCATCGATTTCCGTGACACGCTGGGCACGGGCATCGTCGACCCCAACGACTACGACGGTCATGGCACGCACATCGCCGGCATCATCTCGGCCAAAGACGACACCCAGGGACTGGTGGGTATCGCACCGGGAGCCCGCGTTCACAATCTCAAAGTCCTTGGTGACGATGGCACGACGGATGTGTCCGTCGTCATTGCCGCCGTCGAGTACATCATCCAGGCCCGCCAGGCCAACCCGACCACACCGATGGTGGTGAACATGTCTCTTGGCGAGGATATCGGGACGGCCTCCTACACAGCTCTGGACGAAGCGCTGCTTGCGCTCTCCAACCTGGGTGTCACTGTAGTGGTCGCCGCAGGCAACCAGGGCAGCAACGCCGACTATGTCACCCCGGCTCACGTTGACGAACTGATCACCGTTGGAGCACACGATGCCGACGGCTACTTCACGGCCTACTCCAACTGGGGACCCAAGGTGG